>CAXTCT010000360.1:0-2770 GCA_964242565.1 uncultured Acetobacteraceae bacterium
CTGTCTCGTCATCAGAACCGGACGCCAGCTGCTTACCGTCAGGCGAGAAGGCGAAGCCTCGCGGTCTCGCCCTATGCCCTGGAGCCGGATGCGGTGCTCGATGCCGCGCGGGTGGCGGGGCATGAGACGCTGCTGTCCCTGCCGATGGAGCCGGTGAATGCGCCGGCCGACGACGAGGGCGGCAAGGCGATGACCGAGCAGGTCGATATCGACGAGAACGCCCGGCGGCTGGACTGGTCGCTCTCGCGTATCAAGGGCTATGCCGGGGTCACCAACGCCACCAGCGGCCTGGGTGGCGAACGGTTCGTGACGTCACCGCAATTCGTCCTTGTCGCGCGCATGCTGGCTAGGCGCGGGTTGTTCTATCTCGATGCCAGTCCGGACACGCCGCTTCCCGAGGGAATTGCGGGCGTCACCGCCGATCTCCGGCTCGATGATCCGCCCGACGCGGAGAGCATCGGCCGGCAACTGGCCCGTCTCGAACAGATCGCGCTCGACAAGGGAAGCGCCATCGGCATCGCCGGGCCGATCTTCCCGGTGACGATCCGGCGCCTCGCCGACTGGGCGCACAGCCTGCCCGCGCGCGGGCTGGTGCTGGTGCCGGTCAGCAGTCTTGTCCATGCTCCGGCACCCCCTCCCGGAGGAAATCCTCCCGTCGGGGAAGCCAAGCGGAGCCTGCCATGACCCAGGATGATTTTGCCCATCTGCCCTACCGTCCGAATGTCGGCGCGGCCTTGTTCAACCGTGACGGGCTGGTGCTGGTGGCCAGACGAGCCGACCTGCCCAATGCGGAAGGACGCGCCGGAGTATGGCAGCTGCCGCAGGGCGGCATCGACGCGAACGAGGATCCCAGGATCGCCGTGCTGCGCGAGCTGCGCGAGGAGATCGGCACCGACAAGGCCGAGATCATCGGCGAGCATCCGGAGTGGCTGTCCTACGATCTTCCGCCCGAACTGCTCGGGCGTGCGCTGGGCGGCCGGTTCCGCGGCCAGCGGCAGCTTTGGTTCGCGTTGCGCTTTACCGGAGCGGACGCCGACATCAGGCTGGACCTCGATCCGCATCCGGAATTCGATGCCTGGAGATGGCTGAAGCTGGATCAGCTGCCGCTGCAGGAGGTCGGCTTCAAGCAGGCGATCTATGCGACGCTGGCCGTCTCGTTCGCACCCTTCGCCCGGAAATCCTGAGGGATCGCTCGATACTAGGCGATGACGCGCCGTCGCCCCAGTCGCCACGCCCGTCTCAGCCCGGCCCGCTGCTGGGCCAGCCAGCCGCCGCTTGCCATCGCCTCGTCGGCCTGGGCATCGCCGGTCTCGATCACGTCGCGCCGGAAATCGGCCGTCCCCAGCAGCATGTCCCACCAGGGAAACACCCCGCCGAAATTGCACGAGTTGCGGCCGGCGGCGCGCAGGCCGTGATGGGCGCGGTGGAATTGCGGCGAGACCAGCAGCCGCTCGCCCAGCCGGCCGTAGCTGACGCGGGTATTGGCGTGCGACAGGCTTTCGATCAGGCGCAGGAACAGCACCAGGATGGGGAACTGCATCGGCGGCACCCCGATCAGCAGCCCGATGGTGATGAACCAGACATAGGTGATGACGTCGTCCAGCACGTGGTTGCGGTCGTCGGACCAGAAGGTCATCTGCCGTTGCGCGTGATGCACCGAATGCAGGCCATACCACCAGCCGACCTGATGCGAGAGACGGTGGCGCCAATAGTCGAAGAAATCCAGGATCACCGCATACAGGAAGAAGGTGACCACCGGCATGCCGAGCAGCCACGGCATCAAGCTCTCCAGCGTCGGCGGCACGTAGCCGCGGTCGGCCAGCGCGCCGAGCGCCCAGCTCTGGATTTCGTAGAAGCCGAAGAAGCTGACCAGCGGGAAGATGCCGATCCGGGCGATCACCGTGTAGATGACATCCATGGTGACCGCGCTGGCGGCACCCGGCTTGCGCGCGAAGCGCTGCAGCGGACGCAGCCCTTCCATCGGCATGCAGATGGCGCAATTCATGATAACCTGGAGCACGCCGTAGACCGCGAACAGCGCCCACATGAAGGAGACGTCTTCCCATTGCATCCACCCCAGGCGCCAGAGTGCCGGGATCAGGAAGGTCTCGTGGATCCAGCCGGCGAGCCAGGCGAACGGGTCGATCATGGGTCACAGCCTAGCACGATCGCGTGCATGCCGCCGAGCCCGCTTGACCCGGACGGCGATCGCGATACAGCCAGAACGATCACAGGCCGGCATCCGGCTCAACATCAGAGGCACGATGGCATGGCCATGGCACGCTTGCTGCTCGTCGAGGACGAGTTCCTGATCCGCCTGACCTTGTCCGAGATCCTCACAGACGATGGCTTCGAGGTGGTGGAGGCCGCGGATGGCGACGCGGCCCTGGCCCTGCTGGAGCAGCAGGACGACATTGCGATGATGCTCACGGACATCCAGCTTCCCGGGTCCCTCGATGGCGCGGCACTGGCCGAGAAGGTGCGGCTGACGCGGCCCGGGCTGCCGGTGATCTTCATGAGCGGGCGCTCGCAGACCAGGATATCGCGCAATCCGCTCGATACCTTTGTAAGCAAGCCTTATTCGCCGGCCGCCTTGTCCGCCACGGTGCGCCGGATCCTGGATGGAGCCTGAAGGCTTCCTGTCGCCGGTCGCGAGCCGGCCGCAGCGTCAGGAGATCCTGCGCGCGGCACTCGAGGCGCTGAACACGGGCCGCCATGACGAGGCTTGCGCCCTCACCCGCTCCCTGGTGAGCGATGCCGATATCGAGGC
>CAXTCT010000361.1:0-2763 GCA_964242565.1 uncultured Acetobacteraceae bacterium
GCGGAGACCCGAGAGGACGCGATCAGGCAGGATGCGATCAAGGGCGGCAGCACGCAGAGCAGGATTTTACTGCCGGACCCGGAGCCGCGATTCCCGTTCCTCGTTGCCTGATCTCCTGGTATCAAAATCCTGCCGCTTGCTGGATCGAGCCGGAAGCGGATCGACGCCGGAAGCTAGCTTGTCCCAAGCCGTCGGGTTGGTCATTGACAGGCGGCGGTTCAGGTTCTAATGCGCAGATCGACCAACACGTCGCTCCGCGAAGGCTCGCGCAGCGGCGCGTCATCCATTGGGGAAAAGCGTATGTTCGACAGCCTGTCGGGCAAGATGACCGGCGTGTTCGACCGTCTCCGCTCGCGCGGGGCGCTGTCCGAGGCGGATGTCTCCGAGGCGCTGCGCGAAGTGCGGCTGGCGATGCTCGATTCCGATGTGGCGCTGCCCGTGGTCAAGGAGTTCATCAACCGGGTGCGCGAGCGGGCCATCGGCGCCGAGGTGCTGGAAAGCATCTCGCCGGGCCAGGCTGTCGCCAAGATCGTCAACGATGCCCTGATCGAGGCGCTTGGCGGCGCCGGCGCGGTGCCGTTGAACCTCAATGCCGCAGCACCCATCCCGATCCTGATGGTCGGCCTGCAAGGCTCCGGCAAGACCACGACCTCGGGCAAGCTGGCCCTGCGTCTCG
Source organism: uncultured Acetobacteraceae bacterium (assembly GCA_964242565.1). Lineage (GTDB taxonomy): Bacteria > Pseudomonadota > Alphaproteobacteria > Acetobacterales > Acetobacteraceae > Lichenicoccus. Next base: position 677 of record CAXTCT010000361.1, read on the forward strand.
CGGGCCGCGAGCGCAGGCGCGTGGTGCTGGCCAGCCTGGACACCCAGCGCCCCGCGGCGCAGCTGCAGCTGGCGCAGCTGGCGACCCAGGCCGGCGTGCCCTCGCTGCCGATCATGGCGGGCCAGACCCCGGTGCAGATCGCGATCCGCGCCATGGAGACCGGGCGTCGCGAAGGCTTCGACATCGTCATTCTCGACACCGCGGGCCGGCTGTCGATCGACGAGGCGCTGATGGAGGAGGTGCGGCAGATACGCGCCGCCACCAACCCGGTCGAGACCCTGCTGGTGGTCGATGCGATGACCGGCCAGGACGCGGTCAATACCGCGCGCGTGTTCAACGACGCGGTCGGGGTCACCGGCATCGTCATGACCCGGATGGACGGGGACGCGCGTGGCGGTGCCGCGCTGTCGATGCGTCATGTGACGGGTGCGCCGATCAAGCTGATCGGCTCAGGCGAAAAGCTCGACGCCCTGGCCGAGTTCCATCCCGAGCGCGTGGCCGGACGCATCCTCGGTCTGGGCGATCTTGCCGGCCTGGTCGAGAAGGCATCCGACACGCTGGATCATGAGGAGAGCGAGAAGCTCGCCCTCAAGATGCTCCGCGGCAAGTTCGATCTTGACGATTATGCCGCCCAGATCAGGCAGATCAACAAGATGGGCTCGATCTCGGGCATTCTCGACATGCTTCCGGGCATGGGCCAGATCAAGGGCCAGCTTGGCGGAAAGGATCTCGACACCTCGATCCTCAAGCGTCACACGGCGATCATCTCGTCGATGACCAAGGCGGAGCGGCGCACGCCGGAGATCATCAAGGCGAGCCGCAAGAAGCGCATTGCCGCGGGCTCGGGGGCGAGTGTCCAGGAGGTCAACCGCCTGCTCAAGCAGTTCGACGACATGTCCACGATGATGAAGCGGATCAGCAAGATCGGCGTCAAGGGCCTGATGCGCCAGGGCATGTCGGCCCTCATGCCCAAAGCGATGGGGCCACAGCCGCGCGGTCCCAACCAGCGTCCCCACTAATCACACCCCACTAATCACACCGCAGTCAAACGAACCGGAGTTTCCATGAGCCTCAAGATCCGCCTTGCCCGTGCCGGCGCCAAGAAGCGTCCCTATTACCACATCGTCGTGGCCGACAGCCGCTCGCCGCGCGACGGCCGTTTCATCGAGCGTGTCGGCAGCTACAACCCGATGCTTCCGGCCGAACACGAGGACCGGGTGCGCCTGCTCGGCGAGCGCATCACCTATTGGTTGTCCGAGGGCGCGTTGGCGACCGATCGCGTCGCACGCTTCCTCGGCAATGCCGGCCTGGCGCCGAAGCCGGTGTATCGCGAGCAGACCAAGCAGCCGATGCCCAAGAAGCGGGCCCAGGAGCGCGCGGCGGCCAATGCCACGGCCGCGGCCTAGTTCCTTCGGGAAGCTGTCACGGGCATGACGGGGCAACGTATCCTGATGGGTGTCGTGGGACGGCCGCATGGTGTGCGGGGGCTGGTGCGCGTGCATAGCTACGCCGCCGTGCCGTCCGACCTGACCGCCTACGGGGCGCTGCATGACGATCGCGGCAAGCTATGGACCGTGCGCTGGCGCGGCGAGGGCATCGCCGAACTCGTCGACGAGGACGGCCGGAGCCTGAGCGACCGCGACGCCGCCAGCGCCCTGGTCAACCGCAGGCTCTATGTCGACCGCGACCTGCTGCCCGATCCGGACGAGGAGGAGTTCTACGTCGCCGATCTGGTCGGGCTGTCGGCGCGCGAGCGGATCGAGGGCATCGAGCATCCGATGGGGACGGTGCTGGCCGTGCATGATTATGGCGCCGGCACCAGTCTCGAGATCGGCCATGTCGGGCGCAGCGTGATGCTGCCCTTCACCCGTGCCTGCGTGCCGGAGATCGACCTTGCCGCCGGGCGGCTGCTGATCGTGCGTCCCGACGAGATCGAGATGCCGGGCGAACTGCCCTCCGGATCGCCCGCATGAGCTGGCAGGTGACCATCCTCAGCCTGTTCCCGGAGATGTTTCCCGGCCCGCTCGGCCTGTCGCTGGCCGGCCGTGCCCTGGCCCGGGGGACCTGGTCGCTTGCGGCGCACGACC
>CAXTCT010000362.1:0-2754 GCA_964242565.1 uncultured Acetobacteraceae bacterium
AGCCGGCACCTCAGGCCGGCTTGGCCTTGTCCTGGCCGGTCACGTCGTCGAGGCTGCGGCTGAGAAAGGCGACCACCGCGACCTCTTCGGCGGTCAGCCCGTTGCGCGCGGCGGCCTCGGGCTCCAGCGTTGCCTCGGCCCGCTGCTTCAGCGCCGTGGCCAGGCTGCCGTCGAGATAGCCGTCGAACACGGCCGGATGGATATAGCATTTGCGGCACATCGCCGGCGTGTTGCCGAGCAGCTTGCTGACCTTCTCGACCGCGTGCAGCAGGTTCTTCTTCGCCTTGGCCTGGCTGTCGAACTGCTCGAACTCGTGCAGGGCCAGGGCGGCAAGATTGGTCGCGGCCCAGGTGCGGAAATCCTTGGCCGTGATGTCCTCGCCGGTGATCTCGTGCAGATATTCGTTCACGTCCTGCGACGAGATCTGGTGCCTCTGCCCGTCCTCGTCGAGGAACTGGAACAATTCCTGCCCATGGATGTCCTGCAGCCGCCGGATGATCCCGGCGAGGCGCCGGTCGCGCAGCTCGACATGCTGCTGGATGCCGTGCTTGGCGCGGAAATCCAGCACCACCTCGGTGCCGCGGACGCGGACATGCCGGTTGCGCAAGGTGGTCAGGCCGAAGCTCTTGTTGGTGCGGGTATATTCCTCGTTGCCGACGCGCATCAGCGTCTTTTCGAGCAACGCCACCACGGTTGCGAGCACCTTGCGTCGCGGCAGGCCGGGCAGGGCCAGATCATGCTGCACGCGCGCGCGGATCTCCGGCAGTTTCTGCCCGAACAGCAGCATCTTGCCGTATTTGGCTTCGTCGCGGACCGCGCGCCAGTCCGGATGGTAGCGATATTGCAGCCGGCCACGGGCATCGCGCCCGACCGCCTGGAGATGCCCGCGCGGGTCGCGGCAGATCCACACGTCGGTGTAGGCGGGCGGGATCGCGAGCTTGCGCAACCGTTCCAGGATCTTCTCGTCCGTCACTGTCGTGCCGTCCGGCTGGCGGTAGATGAAACCATCCGGTTGCCGCTCGCGCGTGATGCCGGGCCGGCGGTGCTCGACATAATGCAGCCGCGCGGCCTTCGCCGCCTCGCGCGGGTCCGAAATCACGTCCGTGTCGTCTTCGGCCAAGCTGGACTTCCTCCCCCGGCATCTGCCCAGAACATCAGGCGCGGAGGCGGGTTCCGCCCGGTTATTCGGCCGCGGAGAGCGGGCGGCCTTCGGCGGCGACCCGCAAGCCTGCCGGCAATGGCCGCCCCGCGACGCGCGCTCGCACCGCCTCGCCGAAGGCGGCGAAGATGGCGCGGGAAAGCGCGTCGGTCTCGTAGTCATATTCCGGGTGCCACTGCACGCCGGTGGCGAAACCGGGTGCCCGCGTCACCCGCACGGCCTCGATGACGCCGTCCGGCGCCATCGCCTCGACCGACAGATGCGGTGAAAGCCGGTCGATGCCCTGGTCATGCAGGGAATTGACGCGCGCCCGCTCCGCGCCCCCGCCCAGGCGATGCAGCAATCCGCCCGGCATCAGCCCCACGTCATGCACCTTGCCCTGGCGCACGTTGATGTCGGGATGGTCGGGCATGGAATGGTCGAGCTTGCCCGGCAGGTCACGCAGCCGCTGGTGCAGGCTGCCGCCGAGGGCCACGTTCAGTTCCTGGAAGCCGCGGCAGATCGCCACCACCGGCATCCCGGCCGCGATCGCCGCACGGGTCAGCGGCAGCGTCACGGCGTCACGGCGCTGGTCCTCGGGCGTGCCCTCGAGATGCGGACAGCCGCCATAGAGATCGGGACGAACGTTGGAGCGGCTGCCGGTGAGGATCAGCCCGTCGAGCCGGCTGAGCAGGGTCTCGATGTCGACCGCCTCGCCGTTGGCGGGAATCAGCACCGGCACGCCGAGCACGATCCGGTCCGTCACCGTCACATACGTATCGGAAGCAGCATGATTCTCGACCTCGTGGGGTCCGAACGCCTTGCTGCAGCAGGAAATCCCGATCAATGGCTTCATCGTCCGCTATTTTGGACGAGGCGCATGAAAATTTGAAGTAAATCCTGCTCCGGCGTCGGCGGCCCTTGGAGCTGACCTACTGGTCCTGTTGGCCGATATCGGTGTTGAACAGGGATTGCGGCAGCGTGCCTCCCAACAGGATGTCGCTGAGGTCGACACGGGTCTGGCGCCCCTGCGCATCGATCACGCTCCAGGAACGCAACGCCAGCGGCTGGTCGGAGAATATCAGCGTCAGGCTGCCATCTCCGGCGTAGGCGGTGCGCACCAGGGTCAGCTGCAGCTGGCCGTCCGCATGCTGGAAGCCGGTCAGCGTCACGTCTCCCGACAGGGTGAAGTCCGGACGCAGCAGCAGCCCGAGCGGCGTCTTGTCGAGCGGCAGGCTGGTGGTCTGCTTGAGTTCGCTGTCGTTGAACACCAGCTTGCCGTTGTTGGCGACCAGCAGCAGCGGACTCGGCCGGGCATATTCGAAGCGCATCCGGCCGGGCCGGTCGAGCCAGGCGGTGCCCCCGGTGATGCGGCCATCCGGCGCGATCTGCTGGAAATGCGCCTTCAGCGTGGTGATCGCCCCGAGCGTCCGCTGCACGCGCTCCACCCAGCCGCGATCGGCGGGCGACAGCCTGGCAGCGGCCGGACCCTGGCCCGGACCCTGGCCCAGACCCTGGGCCGGACCCTGGGCCGGTGCCGCCGTGGGGGCTGCGAGCAGCAAGGCCGCCATGAGGGCGGCCCGTAGGCGCGCCCTAGGCATGCGCCGCGCCCAGGG
>CAXTCT010000363.1:0-2753 GCA_964242565.1 uncultured Acetobacteraceae bacterium
GCGCAGGAGCTGGATTATGGCGATGGCGCCGCCGCCATGCTGGTGGGCACGGAGGGCGTGATCGCCGAACACCTGGCCTCCGCCACGCTGACCACCGACTTCGTCGACCGGTTCCGCGCGTCCGGCGAGGATATCGACTATAGCTGGGAAGACCGCTGGGTGCGCGACGAGGGCTACGGCAAGCTCATGCCGCGCGCGGTGGCGGACGCGCTCGCCAAGGCGGGTGTCGCCGCAGCCGACGTGGCGCATTTCATCATGCCATCGACCTTCCGCGGCGTGGACGCGAGCGTCGCAAAATCTTGCGGCATCGAATCGAGCGCCGTCGTGGACGCCTTGTTCGAGCGGATCGGCGATACCGGTGTCGGGCATTCGCTGCTGATGCTCGCCCATGTGCTCGCGCATGCACGGCCCGGCGCCGTGATCGTGGTGGCGCAGTTCGGCAGCGGCGCCGAGGTCACGGTGCTGCGCACGACCGAGGCGGTCGCGGGATTCCGGCCGGTGAAAGGCGTCGAGGCGTGGCTGGCTCGTGGCGTTGAGGAGACCAGCTATACCAAGTTCCTGTCTTTCAAGGAGCAGGTCGAGCTGGACCGGGGCGTACGCGGCGAGCAGGACCGCAAGACCGCGCTCAGCACCGCCTACCGCCATAAATCGGCGATCCTGGGCCTGGTGGCCGGCCGCTGCTCGGTGACGGGACAGGTGCATTTCCCGCCCTCGCGGCTGTCCTATGACCAGGGCAAGCCGCTGCAGGACACGCAGAAGCCCTACAAGCTGGCCGAACGGCGGGCGAGTGTCATGAGCTGGTCGGCGGAATTCCTGTCGTTCCATCGCGCGCCGCCGCACACATACGGCCAGGTGGATTTCGACGGCGGTGGACGGATCCTCATGGAGTTCACCGACATCGCCGCGGGAGACATCGAGAGCGGCACGATGGTCGAGACCACGTTCCGCATCAAGGATATCGACGATCGCCGTGGCTTCAAACGGTATTTCTGGAAGGCGACGCCGGTCCGCGCCGCCGTAACCCCAGCGGAGTAGCATAGTCATGGCAACGGGCATCAAGGACAGGGTCGCCATCCTCGGGATGGGCTGCAGCCGGTTCGGCGAGCGTTGGGACGCCAGTCCCGAGGATCTGATGGTGGAAGCCTATACCGAGGCGATGGCGGATGCCGGGATCCGGCCGGAGCAGATCGACGCCGGCTGGTTCTCCACCCACATGGATGACGTCGGCACCGGCCGCGGCGGCCTGCCCATGTCCATCGCTCTGCGCCTGCCGGATATCGGCGTCACACGCGTGGAGAATTTCTGCGCCGGCGGGTCCGAGGCGGTGCGCGCGGCGGTCTATGCGGTCGCCGCCGGCGCCTGCGACATCGCGCTGGCCGTGGGTGTGGAGAAGCTAAAGGACACCGGCTATGGCGGCCTGCCGACCGCGGCGGTCGGCACGTTCATACCGCAATGGTATCCGAACGCCGTCGCACCGGCGAACTTCGCCCAACTGGCCTCCGCTTATCGCCGCAAGCATGGCGTGGAGCCGGCCTTGCTCAAGCGCGCGATCGCCCATGTTTCGGTCAAGAGCCACGAGAACGGCGCGCGCAACCCCAAGGCCCACCTGCGCAAGCCGGTCACCGAGGATCAGGTGTTGCGCGCGCCGATCATTGCCGAGCCGCTGGGGCTGTTCGATTGTTGCGGCGTGTCGGACGGGGCCGCGGCGGTGTTGGTCACCACTCCGGACATCGCCCGCGGGCTTGGCAAGACCGACCTGGTCACCTTCAAGGCGCTCCAGATCGTGGCCTCGAACGGCTGGGAGATGCAAGGCAACGAGTGGGATGGCAGCTACTTCCATACGACCCGGGTCGCGGCCAAGCGCGCCTATGCCGAAGCCGGCATCGACGATCCGAGGCGCTCGATCGGGATGACCGAGGTGCATGACTGTTTCTCGATCACCGAACTGGTGACGATGGAGGATCTGGGCCTGTCGGACACCGGAAATGCGGTACGGGACGTGCTGGATGGCAAGTTCGACTCGTCGGGCGCCATCCCGTGCCAGATCGATGGCGGCTTGAAATGCTTCGGCCACCCCGTCGGCGCCAGCGGCATCCGCATGCTCTATGAGATGTACCTGCAGTTGCAGGGCCGGGCCGGGCCGAGACAGCTGGGCGAGCGGCGCTTCGGGCTCATCCATAACCTCGGCGGCCAGCCGTCGCAGAATGTCTGCTCCGTGTCCGTCGTCGGCCTGGCGGGACAGTGAGTTGACGTACCCGTGCCTGCAGCTGGATCGTCCCGCCCCGCACGTGGCGCGGCTGCTGATCGACCGGCCGGCGCAGCGCAACGCGATCGACGCCACGGTGCGCGAAAGCCTGCTCGCCGCACTGAATGCGCAACTGGACGACCCTTCGGTTCGTGCGGTCGTGTTCGGTGGCGTCGGAGGAGTTTTCTCCGCCGGTGGCGATCTTCCAAGCATGACCGGCCTCTCGCGGGAGGCGGCACGGGAACGGCTGCGCCACATCCATTCGGTATGCCGTGCCGTGGCGGGCGCGCGGCTGCCGGTCGTGACGGTGATGGAGGGCGTGGCGGCTGGCGGCGCGGTCGGGCTGGCCTTGCTCGGTGACCATATCGTGGCCGGGCGGGGGGCGCGCGTCCTGTTCCCCTTTCTCGCGCTGGGCCTGGTGCCGGATTGGGGGCAGTTGCTGACGTTGCCGCGCCGGGTCGGCGTGCCTGTGGCGCGGCGGTTCGTAACGGCGGGCCAGCCGGTCAGC
>CAXTCT010000364.1:0-2745 GCA_964242565.1 uncultured Acetobacteraceae bacterium
GATCATGCCGCAACCGACGCGCCGGTTCCGGTGGCACCCTCGGCGCCACCGGTGGATCCGGCACAGGCGGCGCTGGTCAGGAGGGGCGAATATATCGCCATCGCCTCGGATTGCGCGCCATGCCATATGGCAGTCGGGGGCACGAAATTCGCGGGCGGCCTGATCCTGAACACCCCGTTCGGCCAGATGGCGACGCCGAACATCACTCCGGACAAGGAGACCGGCATCGGCAACTGGACCGCGGACCAGTTCTACGGTGTCATCCACAACGGCATCGGTCCGGGCCACCAGTATATCTACCCGACCATGACCTTCACCTCGTACACCAAGATGCCGCGCAGCGATGTGGACGCGCTGCACGCCTATCTGATGTCGCTGCCGCCGGTGCATGCGCCGAGGCTGCCGATTTCGTTGAGCTTCCCGTTCAACATACGGCTCAGCCTGCTCGGCTGGCGGATCCTGTTCTTCAGGGCGGGCACCTACAAGAACGACGATGCCCAATCGGCGCAGTGGAACCGCGGCGCCTATCTGGTCGAGGGGCCCGGCCATTGCGGCGAGTGCCATTCGCCGCGCAATGCCCTCGGAGGCGTGATCAACAGCCGCAGCCTGGCAGGCGGGCGGATCGACAGTTTCCTCGCCCCGAACATCTCGTCGGATCCGCGCTGGGGCATCGGCGGCTGGAGCGAGAAGGAAATCTTCACCTTCCTCAAGACCGGCGCCATTGCAAAGGGCGTCGTGTTCGGGCCGATGATCGAGGTCGTGCATGAAAGCATGGCGAAGATGACCGACGACGACGTGCGCGCCATCGCCTTCTATCTCAAGAACACGCCGGCGCGAACCGACACGCCTCGCGGGATCCTCGCCGAAAAGCTGGCAAAGGGTTCGGTTGGACGGGGCGAGGCAATCTATGCCGCGAATTGTGCCCAATGCCACCAGGCCAACGGCATGGGCGTCGCGCACGCGATCCCGAACCTTGCCGGCAACGACGCGATACGGGCTTATGATCCGGCCAATGCGGTGACCGCGATGCTGGCCGGTCTCGAGGGGCAGGGCAGCTATGGCGGGATGCCAAGCTTCGGCGGCGCGCTGAGCGATCAGGACATAGCGGACGTCTCGAACTATGTCCGCACGGCCTGGAACAACGATGCGCCGGCGAATACTTCGGCCGCCACCGTCCGTGAATTGCGCGCGACCGCTCCGACCGGCATCGGCGGCAGCATCGCGGCTCGCAGCTTCGGCTGCCCGAAAATTGGCGACGGCACGGTTCCGGGCGCGCTGGCAACGGAGCAGGAGGTTCTGCTGCTGGCCGGCGCGGATCGCAGCAACCTGCAGAATGGCATCACCAGCGTCATCGCGCAGGTGAAGAAGGATAATCCGGATGCCGCCGCCAGTGAGGTGGTGACCGCGCTGAACGCCGCCTATTGCCCGGTGGTGGCGTCCCGAGCGGATCTGACGCCGGCGGGAAAGCGTGACACGCTGATCGCGTTTTCCAACACGGTCGGCCAGCAATTCTCGCGGACCAGCCCTGCGGATGTCTCCCATGTGCTGGTGAGCGCGCAACTGACGCCCGATGCGGTGGCCGCGATCAACCAGGCGGCGGCATCGGCCGGCATGACCCCGAGCGCCTTCATCGCCAGGCAGCTTTCAGGTGGCGCCAAGGCGGGCGGCGGCAAATGAAGCGGATCGCCCACGGGCGGACTGCCGGACGGCGCCCCCTTGCCGGTTGCCGGTAACCACGAGGAGCCCATCATGCGCGACAGCTTGCCGGTGATCGACATCTCCCTTCTGCGCTCGCCGGATCTGGACGTGCGGCGAGCGGTTGCGGCTTCCCTGGGCAGGGCCTGCCGCGAGGCGGGATTCTTCTACGTGACCGGACATGGCATCCCGGAGGACACCCTCTCCGCGGTGTTCGATGCCTCGCGGCAATTCTTCCAGCTCGATATCGGACTCAAGCGGGAGATGGCCATGAGCCGGGTGGGTGCGAACCGTGGCTATGTGGAGGTCGGGCATGAACGGCTCGATCTCGCCGCCGCCGCCGACCGGAAGGAGAGTTTCAACATCGGACTGGAACTCCAGGCTGACGATCCCGAGGCCGGGCGGCCTTTCCGAGGGGTCAATGTCTGGCCGGACCTGCCGGGCTGGCGTGAGCTCATGCTCGGATATTACCGATCCTGCCACACGCTCGGATGCCTGATCCATCAGGGCTTCAGCCTGGATCTCGGTCTGCCGGAGATGTTCTTCGCCGACAAGCTCGATGCGCCGATAGCGACCCTGCGTCTGCTTCGCTATCCGGCGGCGGCCGGCGCAGACCCGGATGCGCCGGGAGCGGGGACGCATACCGATTATGGCAACCTCACGATCCTGGCCGTCGATGGCGTGGCGGGCCTGCAGGTTCGCCGGCGTGACGGCGTCTGGCTGGACGCGCCGCATATTCCCGGCAGCTTCATCTGCAACATCGGCGACTGCCTGATGCGCTGGAGCAACGATATCTACGTCTCGACGCCGCACCGGGTCGCGGTGCCGGTTTGGGAGCGCTACTCGATCGCGTTCTTTCTTGATCCGAACCCGGACGCGCCGGTCGTGCCGGTCGTGCTCGATGACGGGCAGAAGGCCAAATATCCGCCGACCACGGGTGGGCAGTTCCTCCAGTCCCGGCTCGAACCCACCTACAGCCACGTGACGGCGGAAAGCTAGAAGCGGCTATCTCGGCGAGCGGCCGCGGGAAGCGCGACAGGCTTGCTTTTC
>CAXTCT010000365.1:0-2745 GCA_964242565.1 uncultured Acetobacteraceae bacterium
CGCCCGGCGACGCGTCGCGGCAGCCGCAAAAGGGCGTCGCCGCTCAGATGCAGGTCGATCCGGTAGCCCTCGTTTTCGCGTGACGCCCCGCTCTGCAGGACGCGGAGCAGCCATTTCCGCAGCGCCACGTCATCCAGCCCGACCGTGCCCTGCTCGTGTCGCGGCAGTCCGGCCATCCCCAGCAGCATGTCGCGCCAGACCGTGTCGGCGAGGCGCTGGTGGGAGCCCGCCTGCGGCGAACTCCAGGCCTGTGCCCGCGTCCGCGCCAGCCTGCTCAGCCCGGATTCGAGATCGGCATAGCGCAGGTGGAACAGGAACAGCTCGTCGAAGCAGGGCGGCGCGTCGATATTGTGGAAGCCCGGCGCCCAGCGAACCGGACGACGGATCAGCACGGGCTTGCACATCGCCGAACTGAACCGCGACCAGCGCCGTTGCAGGCTGACCGGGCGGGTCCAGTCCAGGGCCGGCTCATGGTCCGGGCAATGCACCACGTCCAGCCCGACCGCGGTGACGACGGCCTCGGCGTCGAGGCCGGCGGCATAATCCTCCAACCCGGCGTGCAGGGCCGGGTCGGCGACCAGGATCTCGTCGACATCGACGTAGATCACGCTCTCGTACCAGACCAGCAGCCCGTTGCAGAAATGCGAGATGAAGCCGCAGCGCCGGCTGTCGTCCTGCGGCGAGCGCGGTATCCGCACGACGTTCAGCCCGGCCGGAAGGACCGCCGGATCGGTGCTGCCATCGTCCGAACCATGGTCGACGACATAGCAATGCCTGGGCTCGGCCTGATCGACATAATGGCGCAGCCACAGCGGCAGGAACACCGCCTCGTTATAGACCATCGTGACGATGGCAAGGGGAGCCCGGGCCAGAGCTGGATTCATTTCATAATCAAAGCAGCTTTAGCGGATATGGGCCACCCCCGACGAGCGCCGCGTTCCCGCCTCGCCGCCTTCCGGCCCCTTGACCCGATGAAGCTCCGGTCCATACCGTGGCTGCATGGGGCCCATGCAAAGCACACAATCCGAAATCGAACCCGCTCCCGGCGTGCGGACCACACGGCTGATGCAGCGCAAGCCGCTTGCGCATATCGAGGCCGAGATGGCCTCACACGGGCTCAAGCGCACGCTCGGCCCGCTGAACCTGACCCTGCTCGGCGTCGGCGCGACGATCGGCGCCGGCATCTATGTCATGACCGGCACGGCGGCGGCGAATTATGCCGGTCCGGCGGTGCTGCTCAGTTTCCTGCTGGCCGGCCTCGCCTGCGCCTTCACCGCGCTGTCCTATGGCGAGCTTGCCTCGATCATGCCGGTGAGCGGCTCGGCCTATACCTACGCCTATGTCGCCGTCGGGGAAGTGTTCGCCTGGGTCACCGGCTGGCTGCTGCTGCTGGAATACGGAATATCGACCGCCGCGGTCGCGGCCGGCTTTTCCGGCTATGCCACCAGCCTGCTCGCCGATTTCGGCGTCAACGTGCCGGATGTGCTGCACACGCCGCTGATCCAGACCGTGCAGAATGTCGCCGGCGGCACCAGCCTGGTCTGGAGCGGCGGGCTCGACCTGGTCGCCGCCTTCGCCAGCCTTGTGGTCACCGCCGTCCTGGTGGTCGGCGTCACGGAGTCCGCCACCGTCAACAGCGTCATCGTGGTGATCAAGGTCTCGGTGCTGGTGATCTTCGTCGCCTTCGGCATCAGCGCGGTGCATCCGTCGAACTGGACGCCCTTCATCCCGGCCCATACCGGCGGGTTTCATTTCGGCGTACCGGGCATCTTCCGCGCCGCCTCGGTGATCTTCTTCGCCTATGTCGGCTTCGAGGCGGTTTCCTGCGCGGCGGCCGAGGCCCGCAATCCCAGGCGCGACGTGCCGATCGGCATCCTGTCGTCGCTGGCGATCTGCACCCTGACCTATATCGTCGTCGCCGCGGTCCTGACCGGGATCGTGCCCTACCAGAAGCTCGGCGTGCCGGACCCGCTGGCCATCGCGGTCGACGCCATGCACCGGCACTGGCTGGCGCTGATGATCAAGATCGGCGCCGTGACCGGGCTATGTTCGGTCATGCTGGTGCTGCTGTACGGCCAGTCGCGGATCTTCTACACCATGTCGCGCGACGGGCTGCTGCCAAGGGTGTTCCATGTGCTGCATCCACGCTTCCGCACGCCGTGGCTCGGCACCATCCTGGTCGGTGTCGCCACCGCCGGCGCCGCCGCGACGCTGCCGATCGACATCATCAGCGACCTGGTCAGCCTCGGCACCACGGTGGCCTTCGGCATCGTCAGCTTCACCGTGATCTGGCAGCGTAATGCCAGGCCGGACCTCGTCGCCCCGTTCCGCGTGCCGCTCGGCGGGATACGCATCCGCGGCGTCTGGATCGGCACCACGCCGGCACTCGGCATCGCCTTCTGCGTCATCATGGCCGCCCCCCTGCTGATCGACCTGGTCTCGTCGATGTTCCACGGCAACCCGATCCCGGCGCTGCTGCTTCTGGGCTACGGCGTCATCGGCGCGCTGACCTATGCCGGCTACGGGATGCGGCATTCGACGCTCGCGCACGACGGCGGGGACCCGGCTTCCTAATTCCGGCCGCACCGCCTATTGCTCGCGGGCCACCGAGAAAGCAGCCCGGACATGGACGCCGCGGATCTTGACCTGCCCTACGAGACCGGCGCCATCCTGGCGGCACTCGATGTCGCGCGCGCCCGCTTCCAGCCCGATCGCCCGGATGCGGGAAACCATGCCGTGCGCACG
>CAXTCT010000366.1:0-2744 GCA_964242565.1 uncultured Acetobacteraceae bacterium
CCGCCATCGAGCGGGCGCTGTCGGACGGGTCCTCCCCGATCGCGCTGGCACGGGCGCTGCTGTCGCATCTGCATCGTCTGCGTCAGGTGCTGCTCCTGATGGATGCGGGCACCCCGCAGTCCGATGCCCTGCGCAGCCTGCGTCCGCCGATATTCTTCAAGCGCCATGCCCAGTTCACGCGGGCCTTGTCGTTGTGGACGCCGGCGTTGCTGTTCGAGGCGGCGAACGAGACCAGTCGCCTGGAGCTGTCATGCAAGCGCACCGGGGCACCCGACCTCGTGCTGACGCGGCGGCTGGTGGCATCGCTGGCGGGGCGTGCGGCAATGCGCATACGCGGCCGTTAGACGGTCATCATCGGGCATCTTGCCGGTACGGCCGGCGAGGCGCTAGAAGGGTGTCAGGTTGTCCGCGTAGCTCAGTCGGATAGAGCACAGGATTCCTTGTCACCAACTGGGCGTCACGAGGGGAAACCACGTGGCGGATCCGCTCAAAGTCGGGGAAAGCTGGGGCGCGCACGCGCCGTGCCGATCCCGAGCCAAGCCTGCCTTCGCGAGGAGGCGGGAAGGTGTAGAGACTGGACGGGCGGCACCTAAGGGTTCCGGCCTAGGGTGAAGGGACAGTCCAGACCACGAACGCCACCGGGCCAGCCCCGCGGCGGCGGCAAAAGCCGAAGTGGGATGAATCCTGGGGCCGTGGGTTCGAATCCCGCCGCGGACACCTCCTGGGGCATAGGCCTCGACGTGATCTGACAGACATCCAACGTGGCCATTTGAACCGGCCGGCCGGCGGCGCTCCGAAAACGACATCCGCGCTTGCCTTATCGAGCCCAAAGTTTCTGGCGGCACCATGGGCGACGCAGGCCTGATCGTGCGTGACGTCATGCTGGGTCTCATGAAGACCTGCGGCGCACCCGGCGAGGCTTGCCCGGATTTTGCCGGCGCGCCGTCCCGAATTTCGCCATCATTCAGGACAGACTGACCGAAATGGAAGCCATCTCCCTGCTTCACTTCGTCATACGCTGGCTGCTGGTCCTCATCGGAGCGGGTGCCTGGCTTTGGCTGGGCGCCTTGCTGCTGGCGCTGGCTGGCTGGGCGCTATGGGTTGCTTGTCATCTGGCTGCGCGAAGCTGGAGGTTGATCGGATCGTCGGAAAGGCGCCGGCAGGCAGCCCCGCTCCATGAGCCGGCCACGCCCACCATGACGTCCATTTCCCGATGATGACGCCGCGATGATCTGCTTCACCTGCGGTCCTGGCCGGCAGAGGAAGCCGTCTGGCCGAACAGGATCTTGCGCTCATCCTCGGTCCGGATTCCGCCCGCGCCCGGATTGACGCTCGGCACCAGGTCATAGGCTCGGATCGTCGCGGGACGTGCCTTGATCCCGGCGTGCCACCGCGCGAGGTGGGGGAAATCGTTCAGATCCTGGCCCTGGGCGGCAGGCAGGATCCACGGATAGCTGGCGATGTCGGCGATCGTGTATCCGGCACCGGCCAGGAAGGCGCGGTCGGCAAGGCGCTTGTTCATCACGCCATAGAGCCGGTTGGTCTCGTTGACATAGCGGTCGATCGCGTAGGGGATCTTTTCCGGGGCATAGGTACGGAAATGGTGGTTCTGCCCGGCCATCGGACCGAGGCCGCCCATCTGCCAGAACAGCCATTGCAACGTCTCGGCGCGGGCAGCCAGACCCGACGGTATCAGCCGGCCGGTCTTCTCGCCGAGATAGAGCAGGATCGCGCCAGACTCGAACAGGGAGATCGGCGCGGTCCCTTCGGCGGGATCATGATCGACGATCGCGGGGATCCGGTTGTTCGGCGCAATGGCCAGGAACTCCGGCGTGAACTGCTCGCCCTTGCCAATATTCACCGGGATGATCCGATACGGCAGCCCGGTTTCCTCGAGCAGCATCGTCACCTTGTGACCATTCGGCGTGGTCCAGTAATGCAGGTCGATCATGCCTTGCTCCATCCTTGTATCGCATCGCGATATGAGCGGGCGTCCGGTCCGGCGCAAGGCCGGGCTGATACGGTCGCCTGGCTGATCCCAAGGCGAGACCGAGGCGACTGCGATCGAGAGCCGCCTTGCCCATGGCCCCCGGTCCGGAGCAGCATGGCACGATGAGAGGCGGATCGCTTTGAACCCGGAACCGCACGATCCTTCCGGGGGTCCGCCCAGGGACGTGCCCCGGGACGCGCCCCCGGGTCCACGCACGCTGCTGGCGGGCGCGCGCATCTTCACCGGCGACGTCATGCTCGACGACCATGCCCTGCTCATCGAGGGCGCCGATATCCTCGACATCGTGCCGAACCATTCGCGCGTCGCCGCCGGGCGGGTCCATCTGCCCGAGGCCGGGCTGCTGGCACCCGGTTTGATCGACCTGCAGGTCAATGGCGGCGGCGGCGTGCTGTTCAACGACGCGCCCACCCTGGAGGGTGCGTTGGCGATCGCCGCGGCCCATCGCCGGCTCGGCACAACGGGCTTGTTGCCGACCGTGATCACCGACACGCCGGCGGTCATGCTGGCCGCGGCCCATGCAGCCGCCGAGGCGACGAAAATCCCGGGCAGCGGCGTGCTCGGCGTGCATCTCGAAGGGCCCTTCTTCAACCCCGAGTGCTGCGGCATCCATCGCCATAACCTCATCCGACTGCCCGGCGAGGCCGACCTCGCGGCTCTCTGCGCCCTGCCTGCCCGATTTGCTCCGGACAGGCGCGTGCTGCTGACACTGGCCCCCGAGCAGGTCCCGCACGCC
>CAXTCT010000367.1:0-2735 GCA_964242565.1 uncultured Acetobacteraceae bacterium
CAGCCCGGCTGGCGCGCATGGGCTGATGCAGCTGATGCCGACGACCGCCCGCGCGGTTTCCGGCGGCCTCGCCGAGATCGGGAGTTTGTCGGACCCAGGCACCAACATGGCACTGGGCACGGCTTATCTGGCCGGCCTGCTCGCGCGCTTCGGCGGCGTCGTGCCCTATGCCGTGGCGGCCTATAATGCCGGTCCCAACCGACTGGGCCAGTGGTTGCAGCAGAACGGCAACCCTGCCGTAGGAGCCGACGGCCCCTCGTTGGCGATGATCGACTGGATCGAGCTGATCCCCTTCGCCGAAACGCGCAACTATGTCGAGCGGGTGATGGAGAACCAGGCCGTCTACCGGGTCCGGACATCCTCGGCGCAGCCGGCCCGGATCGCCCTGCGATGACAGGAGACAGCCGGCCGGCAGGCGCGGCCCGCCGGCGACTTCCGGTGCTGGTCGCGAGCGGCCTCGGCAGCGGCTTCAGCCATGTGGCGCCGGGCACGGCCGGGTCCCTGGCGGCATTGCTGCCCGGGATCCTGCTGGTCGGCCATCCGATCCTGCTGCTGGTGTCGATCCTGGCCGCCTGCGCCGCCGGGCTGTGGGCGATCCCACATGCCTCCGGCGGCGCCGACCATGGCTGGATCGTGATCGACGAGGTCGCCGGCCAGTGGATCACCCTGCTCGGCGTGGCACCGCTGCATGACCGGGACTGGATCAGCGTCGCATGGTTCGCGTGCGCCTTCGGGATGTTCCGGCTGCTCGATATCACCAAGCCCGGCCCGATCGGCACGCTGGACCGCCGGCACGACGCCGTCGGCGTGATGGGCGACGACATCCTCGCCGGCCTCCTCGGCGCCGTGCTGCTCGGCTTGTGCCGCCTGCTGATCCGTGGCACGGGACTTGCCTGACGCCACGGTGTCTGCATGAAGGCGTGCCAGCCGCAGCGGAGACCGGAATGTCGGGTTCGGCGATCGAGACCTACGGGATGGAACCGGTACCTGCGCGGCTGAAGACCGTCCGCTGGCAGGACCTGTTCTGCATCATCATCAACTTCCAGCTCAATGCCGGGCAGATCCTCGTCGCCGGCCTGTCGGTGGCCGCCGGCCTGCCGGTCTGGCAGGCGATCCTGTCGCAGACGCTCGGCATCGGCCTCGCCTTCATCCCCTACCTGCTGATGGCCACCGTCGGCGTCGACCACGGCATTCCCGGACAGGCCGCGACCCGGATGGCCTTCGGGATGCGCGGCGCGCGGATGCTGCCTTCGCTGCTGCGAACCATCGCCTCGACCTACTGGTTCGCCTTCCAGACCATCGCCGGCTCGCTGGCCATCACCGCGGTGCTGGACCGCTGGACCCACAGCACGCATTCGCTGCTCACCATCAGCCTGGTCTTCGGGGCGCTGCAGGCGGTGGTGGCGATCATCGGCTATGGCTCGCTGAAGCTGCTGTCACGCGTGGCCCTGCCGGTGAAGATCGTCATCCTGTCGTGGATGGTGATCACGTTGATGACGCATCCGGACCCGCATTTCGCGCCCTCGGCGGTGTTCTCCTTCGCCTCGAAGGGCGGTGGCTGGCTGCTGTTCGTCGTCTGGCTGAATAGCTGGATCGCGACCTGGCTGACGATGATCACCGACGCCGCGGATTTCTGCCGCTATTCGCGCTCGCGTCGCGACATGTGGATCGGCACCATGCTCGCCGCCTGCCTCGGCGCCCTGTTCGTCAGCCTGCTCGGAGCCTATGCCGCCGGGGCCAGCCTCGGCCTGCAGCCCAACGCCTTCGCCCTGGTCGCATCGATCAGCCAGGGCTGGCTGCCGCTCTGCCTGCTGCTGGTGGTGATCGTGTTCGACAACTGGACCATCAACGTGCTCAACCTCTACACGGGCGGCCTTTCGCTGCTGAACATGTTCGAGCGGCTCGGCCGGCTGCGCGCGACCATCCTGGTCAGCCTCGTCGGCATCGGGCTGTCCACGTTGCCGACCTTCGTCGACCGCTATACCGGCTGGATCAACCTGCTCGGCACCGTGTTCGCACCGATGGCCGGCGTGCTGCTGGCGGATTATCTCGTCATCAAGCGGATGCGCCTCGACGTTGGGGCGCTGTTCGAGCATGGCGGCGGCGCCTATTGGTACTGGCGCGGCTTCAACCCGATCGCGATCGCCTGGACCCTGCTCGGCTTCCTGCTCTATCTGCTGGCGATCCCGCCGGCCTGGCCGGTCCCGATCCTGGTCCTGCTGCTGACCGGGGCTGGCTACAGCATCGCGACCTGGCTGATCGCCCGCGTCTCGCCGAGGCTGGCGCTCGCGGCCAGGCCGGCAGAACATGCCCCGATCAGTGAGCTTGCCCGGACCGGCGAGCTGTCTTGAACCGACGAGGCTGTCATGCTCGATGAAGAGATCCTGTCCCGGGCGGCACGGACGCTGGTGGCGCTGCGTGCGCGCGGCCTGACCGCGGCGACCGCCGAAAGCTGCACCGGCGGCATGGTCGCCGCCAGCCTGACCCATCATGCCGGCAGTTCGGACGTGGTCGTGGGCGGCTTCGTCACCTACTCGAACGCCATGAAGCATCGCGCCCTCGGTGTCGATGCCGCACTGATCGAACGGGTGGGCGCGGTCAGCGAGGCCGTGGCGCTGGCGATGGCCGAAGGGGCGCTCCTGAATTCCGGGGCCGGCTGCGCGGTCTCGATCACCGGCATCGCCGGCCCCGGCGGGGGCAGCCCGGACAAGCCGGTTGGGCTGGTCTGGCTTGCG
>CAXTCT010000368.1:0-2718 GCA_964242565.1 uncultured Acetobacteraceae bacterium
CGGCGGCGTCGTTCGTCGCCAGCCGCGCCTCGGGACGCAACGGTTCCGTGGCATTCGCATCCAACAGAATGAATAATTCGTTAGCAAACCGTTCCATAAACTCCGCATCCACGATGTTCGAACAGCATACAGTACCGTATGCGGCCATCCTCACGAGGCCGTGTCTCGATTCCCTGACGGCTTTTGCCGCTTGGCCTTTGATTTCAGTGTAATTCGGCGTGCCGCAAGCCTATAGAGTCGCGGACGCATTGCCTGCTGCCCATCCTCCATCCCTGCGGCTTTGCACGACGAAGGTCCTTTCATATGTCGTCTTTGTTCGAGTCCGACGGCCATTCCCGATCACGCACCCGGCTTACGCAAGGCACGCCTGAGTATCGCGCATTTTGAAAGCCGTGGCCCGTGCGCCATATACCCCGACATAACCAAGGCCGCCCGTCCGCTCTGGCCCGTCCTGTTCAGCGGCCTGTCAGGTTGCGTGGTTGACATCCGAACGGGTGGCGGAGCATCGCCACACGTCCGCATTGCGTTGTAACATAGCTGTTGTCCATGCCTCGAGGCACAGCGGTAAGAATAGCGGGACAAGATGCCTGAGGTAATGTTCGCTGGCCCTGATGGCCGTCTTGAGGGACGCTACCACCATTCCGGCGAGGCCAACGCGCCACTCGCCCTTATCCTGCACCCGCACCCGCTGCATGGCGGGACGATGAACAACCGCATCACCTACGCGATGTATCGCGCCTTCGAGCGGTTGGGCTTCTCGGTCATGCGGTTCAACTTCCGTGGCGTCGGCCGGTCCCAGGGTCGTTATGACGGTGGCATCGGCGAGATCAGCGACGCCGCGGCGGCACTCGACTGGATGCAGATGGTCAGCCCGAACTCCAGCGGCCTCTGGATTGCGGGCTATTCCTTCGGTGCCTTCGTGGGCATGCAGCTGCTGATGCGCCGCCCGGAGATTTCGGGCTGGGTCAGCGTGGCACCGCCGGCCAATCATTATGATTTCGGCTTCCTCGCCCCCTGCCCGTGCGGCGGCCTGTTGATGCATGGCGACTCCGACGAGCTGGTTCCGGAGCCCGCGGTGCGCAAGCTGGTGGACAAGCTCAACACCCAGAAGGGCGTGCAGGTCGATTATCGCGTCTGCGCCGGCGCTGATCATGTGTTCGCGACCCACGCCGACCAGGTGTCCGAGGCCGTCGACGATTATGTGGGCAAGGTCGTCGCCCGCAAGACGATGGCGTTCGCCGCCGACTGACCGTTCGCGCTCCCGGCCTGGACGGCAGGTGCCGGTCCGGGGGTTCGAGGCGGCATCGCCTGTACTGGGCCGGGGGGCTGCGTGGTTCCGCGCGCGATGTGCATCAACCTCGCGTTTATTCTTCCAAGGCCGGTTACCGTCATGTTCAACAGCCCCTTTCTCCAGGAAGCCGAGGCGCGCGGCTTTGTCTTCCAATGCACGGACGGCGAGGCGCTTGACGCAGCACTGATGTCCGGCGTGGTGGGCGGCTATATCGGCTTCGATGCGACCGCCGACAGCCTGCATGTCGGCAGCATGATCCAGATCATGATGCTGCGCCTGCTGCAGAAGCATGGTCATCGCCCGGTCGCCCTTCTTGGCGGCGGCACCACCCGTATCGGCGACCCCTCGTTTCGCGACGAGGCGCGGCAACTGCTCGACGCCGCCGGCATAGAACGCAACCGGCGGGGGATCGGACGCAATCTCGAGGGCATGCTGCGCTTCGGCGACGGACCCTCCGACGCGATCCTGGTCGACAACGCCGATTGGCTCGACAAGCTCGGCTATATCGACCTGCTGCGCGAGGTGGGGGTGCATTTCAGCGTCAGCCGCATGCTGGGCTTCGACTCCGTGCGTCAGCGCCTGGAGCGCGAGCAGGGCCTCACCTTTCTCGAGTTCAACTACTCGATCCTGCAGAGCTACGACTTCCGAGAGCTCGGCCGCCGCCACGGGGTCAGGCTGCAGATGGGCGGCTCGGACCAGTGGGGCAACATCGTCTCGGGCGTGGACCTGGTGCGGCGGACCGACCAGAAGCAGGTATTCGGCCTGACCACGCCGCTGCTGACGACGGCCTCGGGGGCCAAGATGGGCAAGACCGCCCATGGCGCGGTCTGGCTGTCCGCCGAGCGCCTGCCGCCGTTCGACTACTGGCAGTTCTGGCGTAACACCGAGGACGCCGACGTCGGACGTTTCCTGCGGCTGTTCACCGAACTCGACCTCGCCGAATGCGATCGCCTCGGCAGCCTCGCCGGCGCCGGGATCAACGAGGCCAAGAAGATCCTTGCCACCGAGGCGACCGCCCTGTGCCATGGCCGGACGGTCGCCGAGGCCGCCGCGGAGAGTGCGCGGTTGATGTTCGAGCAAGGCGCCAGTGGCCGCGGCCTGGCCGGCGCCTTGCCCACGCGCGTGCTGGACCGCGCCCGCGCCGAGGCGGGCATCCCGGTCTACCGGCTATTCGCGGAGATGGGGCTGGTCAGCAGCAACAGCGAGGCCCGCCGCCTGATCAGGAGTGGCGGCCTGCGGATCGACGACGAGGCCGTCAGCGACGAGGGCCGGATCCTGTCCATGTCCGACTGGAGCGGCGGCGAGATCAAGCTGTCGGTCGGCCGGAAGCAGCATCTTCTGGTCCGGCTCGGCTAGTTCCCCGGCCCGGCCGCCGCCTGGCGCATCTGCACGCCGGGCAGGCCGGACACCATCTTGGCCAGCGACAC
>CAXTCT010000369.1:0-2718 GCA_964242565.1 uncultured Acetobacteraceae bacterium
GCCGCGCATGGCCGCCGATCGGGGTATGGCAGGAGCCGTCGAGCTCGGCCAGCAGGGCCCGCTCGGCGGTCGAGACGGCACGCGCCTTGTAGTCCTCGATCGCGGCCAGCAGCTCGCGCAGGGCGACGTCATTCTCCCGCACGGTCACGCCGACGATCCCCTGGCCCGCGGACGGCACCATGATCTCCGGGTCGAGCAGGATATCCGCGCGGTCCTCCATGCCGAGGCGGCGCAGCCCGGCCAGGGCCAGCAGGGTGGCGTCGCACCGGCGCGAGGCGATCTTGTCGAGCCGGGTCTGGACGTTGCCGCGCAGCATCCCGATCCTGAGGTCGGGCCTCGCGTGCAGCAATTGTGCCTGGCGGCGCACCGAGGAGGTGCCGACGCTCGCCCCTCGCGGCAGGCTGGCATAGGGATCGTCCGGGTCGGGGACCAGGCAGTCCGGACCCAGGATCAGCACGTCGCGGGCATCCTCGCGGCGAAGGGTGCAGGCCAGCACCAGGCCGGGCGGCAGCGTGGTCTCCAGATCCTTGAGGCTATGTACGGCGCAGTCGATCCGCCGATCCGACAGCGCCTCGTGGATCTCCTTGGCGAACAGCCCCTTGCCGCCGATCTCGGCCAGCCGGCGGTCCTGCACCCGGTCGCCGGTGGTGTGCATCGCATGCTCCTCGAACGCATCCATGTCGCGCAGCACCGGGCAGAAGCGGGTCAGCATGGTCAGGAAGGCGCGGGTCTGCACCAGGGCCAGCGGCGATCCCCGCGTGCCGACGCGCATCGGCAGTTGCTGGCGGTGCGGCGGGAGGCGGGACGCGGCGGCATCGGGATCGCCGGCCAGATCCGTGGCGCGCTCCCTGGCGCGGGTGGCCTCTGCACGGGCGGCGGCCTCGGCGGCGACTTTCTGGAGCGCGGATGAAGGCTGTTCGGAACCCATGCCGATGTCCTATTACCGGGCGGTTGCAAAGGAAAGCCGGGGTGCCGGAACAACGATGGGCCTGGACCGAAAGATGCTCCCCGACACGCAGGCACCGGTCCTGGCACCGGTCCTGGCACCGGTCCTGGCACCGGTCCTGGCCATCGAGTCTTCCTGCGACGAGACCGCCTGCGCCATCCTGGATCATGAGGGCAATGTCCTGGCCGAGGCGGTGCTGAGCCAGTCTGGACATCGGGAGTTCGGCGGCGTGGTGCCGGAGATCGCCGCGCGCGCGCATCTGGCCGCTCACGGGTCGCCGCGCGGGTCGATCAGCCTGTTGATCACCGGCGACGAGGAAGGCCCGGCGACCGACGGCACCGTGCGCGTGCTGGAGTGGATGGCCGCCCACGATCAGATCCCGGATTTCTGCCTGGTCGGCGAGCCCACCAATCCCGAGGCGCTGGGCGAGGTGATCAAGGTCGGACGGCGCGGCAGCCTGAATGCGCGGATCACCGTCGAAGGAACGCAGGGCCATGTTGCCTATCCCAAGCGGGCGGATAATCCGGTACACCGGCTGGTGGGGATCCTGTCGGCGCTGACGCGGGCCGAGCTGGACCGGGGCAGCGAATGGTTCGAGCCGTCCTGCCTGCAGGTCACCAGCGTCGATGTCGGCAACCCGGTGGCCAACGTGATACCCGGCCGGGCCGAGGCGAGGCTGAATATCCGGTTCAACGACCATCATAGCGGCAGCTCCCTGCAGCGCTGGCTGCAGGAGATCTGTTCGGCGCACCTGCCCGGCTCTGCGCATCCGCCCGGCGTCGGGCTCGAGGTGCGGGTCAGCGGCGAGGCTTTCATCACCGAGCCGGGACCGTTCGTCACCGCGCTGAGCCGGGCGGTAGCCGCGCAGACCGGCCTCACGCCGCGTCTCGACACCGGCGGCGGGACCTCGGATGCGCGCTTCATCGCCCGTTTCTGCGCGGTTGCGGAATTCGGCCTCGTCGGTGCCAGCATGCACAAGGCCGACGAGTGCGCGACGCTGGCCGACCTGGATCGTCTCACGGCGATCTATCGTTCGTTTCTTGAAGGAATTTCGGCATGAAACCGCCGATGCAGCGACGTGGCCCGAAGCGGGCCGATGGCGGCGGCCGGGCAGGAGCGAGGATCCTTCAGGGCCTGGCGCTGATCGCACGCGGCCGGCCGGAAGGTCTGGAACAGTTCGGCGCCACGCCCGACGCGTTCCTGGCGGCACTTTCGCCCTGGCTCGCCTTCCTGCTGGTCGGCACGCTGCTGATGATGGTGCGCCAGCCCAGCGAAGTCGGCGCCACCTTATTCTTGTTGTCCTTCTGCGCGCTGCTGCTGCCGCCGGTGTTGTCGCATGCGCTGGCGGGCAGCTGGAAGCGTGAGGCGTTCTGGCTCCGCTACGCGACCGCGGCGGTCTGGTGCGAGTGGCTGGTGATCGTGGCCTATGCGGGATCGCTGCTGATCGTGGCCCTGCTGCTGCAGCTCGGCGTGCCGGCGGACCTCGCTGGCGTCGCCTTCCTGGGCCTGGTCGCCTGCTATTGGCTGTGGCTGCATTGGTTCCTGGCCTGGCGCGGCCTCGCACTGACCTGGATCAGGGCGGCGGTCCTGGTCGGCGCGGTTGTGGCCGCGACGGCGCTGCTGTGCGGGCTCGCCCAGCTGCTGCCGCCGCATGTCGGGATGTTCGGGGTGCCGCATCAGGCGGCACTCGTGGTCAAAGGCGGGGCGCTCGCCTGAACGGGTCTTCGGGATAGACCACGTCCACCAGGCTGAGCCCCTCCGGCGGCGCGGTC
>CAXTCT010000370.1:0-2716 GCA_964242565.1 uncultured Acetobacteraceae bacterium
CCTTTCAGCGCCGGGCCGTCCTTCAGCGCCGGGCCGTCCTTCAGCGCCGGCTCGTCGCCTGCGCCAGGCCTGCCGCACCCCGGCACGACCCTGGATTTCATTGCCGCCCTGCCCGGCATGTTGCCGCTGCCGCTGCTGATCGGCCTTCCGGTGCTGCCCCTCGCGGCTGGCCTGATCGGGTGGCTGACCGCGCATGCGACCGTTCGCCTTTGGCTGCGGCGGCTGCCATAGGCATGGCTGTGCGCCGCCTTCTTGCCATGCTGGGCCTGTTGCTGGTGCTGGGCTGGTGCGCCGGCTTCGGCGTCTTCGCCTGGCATGCCACCCGTCCGGCGGGGCCCCCGCCGCAGGCCGATGGCATCGTCGTGCTGACCGGCGGCGCGGCCCGGATCGAGGCCGGCCTGTTCCTGCTCGAAGCCGGCCGGGCGCAGTTGATGCTGATCTCTGGCGTACGCTCGAGCCTTCGCCTCGACGCCCTGATGGCGGCATCCGGCCTGCGCCTGCCCCAGGGCGGGCATGTCGCCGAACGGATCACCCTCGGCCATGTGGCCACCTCGACCGTCGGCAACGCCACCGAGACCGCGGCCTGGGCGCGG
Organism: uncultured Acetobacteraceae bacterium; assembly: GCA_964242565.1. Taxonomy (GTDB): domain Bacteria; phylum Pseudomonadota; class Alphaproteobacteria; order Acetobacterales; family Acetobacteraceae; genus Lichenicoccus. Next base: position 594 of record CAXTCT010000370.1, read on the forward strand.
GCCCGCAACCTGCACAGCCTGATCGTGGTCACCGCGGGCTACCATATGCAGCGTGCGCTGGCCGAGATCGCGGCGTCCCTGCCGGGTGCCGCGCTGCACCCCTATCCGGTGCTGCCGCCGGCGCTGCTGCGGCCTTGCTCGTTCGGCACGCTGCGCCTGCTGGCCGCGGAATATGACAAATGGCTGCTGGTCGCCGCCGGCCTGACCAGCATCGTGCCTCCTGGGGAGAACCCGTGACCCTGTTCCGTGCCAGCCTGTTCAACCTTTATTTCGTCCTGCTCACGCTCGGGATGGGGATCGGCGCCTTCTGGATCCGGCTGTTCGCCCGGTCACGCGCGCTGGGCTATGCCGGGCTCTGGTGTCGGCTGACCCTACGCGGGCTCGAGCGGATCTGCGGCATCCGTGTCGTGCTCAGCGGGATGGAGCATCTGCCGGCCGGCCCGGTGCTGATCGCCTCGCAACACCAGTCCGCCTTCGACACGCTGGTCTGGCTCACCCTGGTGCCACGGCCGGCCTATGTGATGAAGCGCGAACTCACCCGGCTGCCGCTCGTCGGGCCGATGCTGCTGCTCGCCGGCATGATCCCGGTGGATCGTGATGCCGGCGCCAAGGCGTTGCGCGGCCTGCTCCGGGGCGCCGCCGCGGCGGTGGCCGATCACCGGCAGATCGTGATCTTTCCCGAAGGCACCCGGGTCGCGGCCGGGGCGACCGTGGCTTTGCAACCCGGCATCACGGCGCTGGCCGCCCATGCCCGCCTGCCGATACTGCCGGTGGCGACCAACTCCGGCGCCTGCTGGTCGCGCAATGCCTTCATCAAGCGCGCCGGCACCATCCATGTGGCCATTGCTCCGCCGATCACGCCCGAGCAGATCGCGGGCCTGCCGCGCGCCGCCCTGCTGGAGGCGATCCGCGGCGCCTGGAACGATGGGCAAGCCCGGATCGCGGCGGCGCCGTAACGAGGCGGGGGGAAATCCTGTGGATAAGTCTGTGAGCAGGCGCCCGGCGCGATTGTGGAACATGGGAGCGGGCGCAGTCACCACAGCCCGGTGGAAGAGCCTGGAGCCTGCGCGGACGCGTGCCGCGGAGATCGTCTCAAGCGGCACGAATGAAAATCACGAGATCCCATCGCGAGTTTTTAACGAGACCCCGGCATGTCGCTGCTGTGGCCGGCTTCGTTCCAGGAAGCAGCCGCGCCCGATGGCCGGATTCCACCGCTCCGGCCGCTCGATGTGGATGGAATCGCGCCGCCGCCCGAAAGCCGCTGAAAATAAGCGCCGCCAGCGGGTTCGCAGGAGGGACCAAGGTAAATTATGAACTGCGCCATGGCTGCTCACGATACCCGACCTTTATCCGCGCGCGACCTTCCAACGGTTCGGGCCTGATGCCCAAGCGATGAACCGACGGAGGCTTTGGAGCGTCGGATTGCTGGTCCTGCTGCTGCTGGCGGCCGACACGCTGGCCTGGCTGCGGTTGCAACAGGTGCTCGACCGCGAGTTCGCGCTCGGCGCGCGGCAGGCGACCCGCGCCGGCTGGCGACTGGACGCCGTTCCGGGTCGGCGCGGCGGCTGGCCGCTCGCCGCCACACGGGTCTTTGCCGCGCCGGAATTATCGCGCGCGGGGCCGGCATTGTCGGCTGACGGGATCGTCTGGTCGGGCGAAAGCCTCACCGCGTCGCTTTCGCTGCTGCATCCGGGGCAGCTCACGCTCCTCCCCGGAGGCATGCAGCTTGTCTCGCAAAACGGCGCCGGCATGGGTCGCAGCCTGCGCTTCTGGGGCAGCCGGATGGCGATGCGGCTACCGGTCGGGACCAGCCGCCTCGACCATGCCGGGTTGGAGGCGAGCGCTCTCCATGTCGCCTTTCCCGGCGTCCGGCCCGACGAGGTCGTGACCGCGGGACAGTTGCGCGGCGTCCTGCGCTGGAACAGCGGCGCGCGTGCCCTGACGCTGACGCTGCACGATGTCATGCTGCCCGGTGCCGACGGCTTCAGGATCGGGAGGCGCCTTCCGGACGCGGCGCTGGAGATCTCGCTGATCGGCCATACCGGGAGGTCCGGCGACGCTATCGCGAACCGGTTGCGCGCCTGGCGCGCCGATGGCGGGCGGCTGCTGGTGCGACAGGCGTC
>CAXTCT010000371.1:0-2713 GCA_964242565.1 uncultured Acetobacteraceae bacterium
AAGCGCTGCGGATCGGGCTGCGCCGGCTGGTCCTGATGGGCGATTGTCCGCAGTTCGAGGCCGTGCTGGCACGGGCCGTCCCGCTCGAGGCGGAACTGGCCACGCAGCGTCCGGAAGCGCTCGACCTGGCCGAGAGGAATGCCCTTCGGCGCCTGCCCGAATGGCTGCGGGCGGCGCCGGCACGATGACAACCCGCCGGCCATCGTCTAGACGCTGAGCCCCTGTGCCCACGACCAGGACAGCGCCATGGCGGACCTCGCAGTTCCATCCTCGAAGGCGGCCGGCCCGGGGCGGGACTGCCGGCTTTATCTGGTGACGCCGCCGGCGCTGGAGCCGATGGCATTCCGAGATGCTCTGGCCGCCGCCCTCGATGCCGGCGATGTCGGCGCCGTCCAGCTGCGGCTCAAGGACCAATCCGACGACGCCGTCCGCCGGGCGATCGACAGGCTGCGTCCCGTGGCACAATCACGCGACGTCGCCTTCATCCTCAACGACCGTCCCGACCTGGCCGTGGCCCATGGCTGCGACGGCGCCCATGTCGGTGCCGGGGACATGCCCGCTGCACAGGCGCGAAGGCGGCTCGGCGACCTGCAGCTCGGCATCTCCTGCTACGACAGCCGCGATGCGGCCATGCTGGCGGGCGAGGCCGGCGCGGATTACGTGGCGTTCGGCGCCTTCTTTGCCAGCGCCACCAAGGACACCGATATACGGGCCGAGCCCGAATTGCTGAGCTGGTGGTCGGAACTGATGGAGCTGCCCGTGGTCGCGATCGGCGGCATCACCCCGGCCAACTGCGCCCCCCTGGTCCGGGCGGGAGCCGATTTCCTGGCCGTGGTCAGCGCGGTCTGGGACCATCCGGGGGGACCGGCCGCAGGAGTGCGTGCCATGAACGCGGCGATCGGACAGGCGCAAGCCGCCTAATGCCGCGCGCCCACTCCGGTGTTGAAGTCGCCCGGCACATAGGTCGGGCCCGAGGGCGCCGTCGCCGCCGAGGCGATGACATTGTTGGCCGGGAGCAGCAGCGATTGCGTGGCGTACAGCACGCCGTTGGATTGCGGCACGCTGACCAGCCAGAGGCGGTTGGTGCGGCCTTGCGGGTCGCTCAGCAGAAGCTGACCGGTGGCGGGCTCCACGGATACGCCCAGGACGTCACGCCCGTTGAGGGTGGTCAGCGCGATCGGCCGCTTGTGCCTGGCGATCATGCGTCGGAGCTTCGCCTCGGTGTAGCGCCCGGGCACGATGCTGTAGGCCAGCAGCCGACGCAGCCCGGCATGGCTTTCGGGCGCCAGCAGCTGCCCCGACGCCGCCCGTTGCTCTGCCTCCAACGCCTCGTTGGGTATGGCGAACACCGTGAAGGGTCCCGCCTGCCGCAGCTTTTCGAGCAGGCCGGCCCGGTTGAGGGCGACGCCATAATCGGTCAACTCGCCGGAGCTGATGATGGCCTCGTCGAGGGTGCGGTCGCGGAAGATCGGCACCCCTGTGAACACGATGTCGTTCGAACTCGGACGGACCAGAAGAGGATCCTGCCTGGCGCCGCTCTCGCAGCCGGCCAGGCCGACGGCAAGGCTCATGGCCAGGCCCACGGCCCGCGTCAACTGCCGCGCCGTCGCACGCAATCGATTCATGCTGCTTCCCTCACCCGGTCCGCCGGAAGCGCTGCGAAGCCTCCCGGGAGGTCCGGGATAATGGGATGCGTCGCCAACCGCAATCATCCTGACATTCAGCAGCCATCCCCGCGCATGGTCCAGGAGGTCACGCGGTCATTGGTGACCTCGAAGGTCGTCTGGCAGGTGCTGCTATAGTAGCTCGGTGGAAAGCCCCCGCCCCAGCCGGCGCCATATCCGCCACCCCAGCCGCCGCCCCAGCCTCCACCCCAGCCGCCGCCCCAGCCGAGGCCGCCGAAACCCCAGCCCCAGCCGGAGCCGGGCGAGCCGGGGATGTAGCCGGTCTCGTTGTCGATATAGGCGAGGAAGCTGTGGCCGTCCGCCGTGTAGGTGCGGGTCGGCACGCCGAAGCTGCGCACCACATCGACCGGAGTGCGGCCGACCATGGCATCGAGCGCGCGGCGTTGCGCCGGGCTGGGGGATTGGCAGGCGGCAAGCGCCAGCACAGGCGCGGCAAGCATGAGTGCTGGCAGGGGACGCATCGACATGGAAGACACCATCCTGAAAACGGCCTGAAAACGGGATGCAGAATTGGAGAGGCTAACGCGCGCGCCGCTATGTGGATGAGGCCGATATTTTGCGTTACAAAAAAATGAACAGCCGGTCCGTCCGGCACGGGCATCACCTTCCGAGCCACAGGATATCGGAAAGGCGCGGCACCCCCGTCGCCAGCATCACCAGCCGGTCGAATCCGAGCGCGATGCCGGCACAGGGCGGCAGGCTGGACAGGGAGGCCAGGAAGGCCTCGTCGAGCGGCCAGGTTTCGGCGCCGGGATAAAGGGCGCCGCGCCGCGCCCGGTCGTGCAGGAAGCGGCGGCGCTGCTCGTCCGCGTCGGCCAGCTCCTCGAAGGCGTTGGCCAGCTCGATCCCGCAGGCATATAGCTCGAAACGCAGGGCGGCGCGCGGATCGGCCGGGTCCCTCGCCGCAAGCGCCGCCTGGCTGGCCGGCCAATGCGTCAGGAAGGTCGGCACCTTCCGGCCGATATTCGGCTCGACATGCGTCAGCAGCAGACGGAAGAAGAGATCCTCCCATCCCTCCCCGGGGCGCA
>CAXTCT010000372.1:0-2686 GCA_964242565.1 uncultured Acetobacteraceae bacterium
GCTGCTGTCCGCGACCGGGCTTGCCGGCGTCGTGGACCTGCCCGCGCCGCCGCTCGGACGCTGGCTCAGCCAGGATCATGACGGCGTCTTCGAAATCAGGGATTGCGGGACGACCCTGTGCGGACGCCTGATCGGGATGCGCTACGAGGGCGCGATGCCGACGGACAAGACCGGCCATCCGCAGTGCCAGTTGATGATGCTGACCGGCTTTATCCGCAAGGAGGATGACCCCACCCGTTGGGCCGGCCGGATCCTTGATCCGGAGAAGGGGCGCACCTATCACGCGGTGATCTGGTCGCCCGGGCCGGGCCTGCTCAACCTGCGCGGCTATCTGTTGCTGCCGCTTTTCGGTGAGACGCAGCGCTGGACCCGCTACGACGGCAAGATCGGGACGCAATGCCATCTGCCCGGCTGAAATCCGGCTTCATCGGTTCTCCAGCAGGGCGATGTAATTGACAGCATTATCGCGGCTTTCGCGCCAGCCGCCGGGCGACGGGACCATGCCCGAGATCTCCGAGATCCTCAGCCCGGCCCCGGCCGCATAGGCGCCCAGCTCCGCCGGGGTGATGAATTTGCGCCAGTCATGGGTTCCGACCGGCAGCAGGCGAAGCAGGTATTCCGCGCCGATCTTGGCCGTCGCGAACGAGCGCCAGGTCCGGTTGAGGGTGGAGATCACCACCACACCACCGGGTTTGACCAGCCGGTCCAGCAGGATCATGAAGCGCGCCGGGTCGGTGACATGTTCGATCAACTCAAGCGCGATGACCGCGTCGAAGCGAAGTCCCTCCTCGACCAGCGCCTCGGCATTGTCGCAGCGGTAGGAAAGGCTGCCGGACGGGACCTTTGCCATCTGCGCCTGATGCGCCTTGGCCGCCTCGATGGCCGGTTCGGAGGCGTCCACACCGAGCACGTCATGCCCGATGGCCGCAAGCGCCTCGCTGGCAAGACCTGCGCCGCATCCCAGGTCGAGCAGCTTCAGGCGGGCGTCCGGTGCCGGTCTCGGCAGGCGGCCGAGCTGCCGGTCGATCCAGCGGACCCGCAGCTTGTTCATCTGGTGCAACGGCCGCATCGGGCCGCGCGGGTCCCACCAATGCGCGGCCAGCGCTCCGAAACGGGCGATCTCGTCCGGCGAGACCGAACTGGGTTGGACTGCTTGCATGTTGCCGCCTCATCAAGACGAAGCTATGTGACCCGCCTGTCGCGCGTCTGCAATCTCCAGCCGCTCCGATCCTTGGCGCCACGCCCTGGTGCTTGGGGCCCGCCAGGGGCGCGAACATGGAAGGCTCGGGCTGATGGCACGCATCGTGATGAAATTCGGTGGCACCTCCGTCGGCGACCTCGACCGGATCCGGAGCGTTGCGGGGCGTGTGGCGCGTCAGGTCGGGCTTGGGGACGAGGTCGCGGTGGTGGTCTCGGCGATGTCCGGCGTCACCAACCAACTGGTCGGCTATTGCCAGTCGCTTTCGCCCCTGCATGACGCGCGCGAATATGATGCGGTGGTGGCGACCGGAGAGCAGGTCACGAGCGGGCTGCTGGCGATCGCGCTGCAGAATCTGGGGGTCGAGGCGCGCTCGTGGCAGGGCTGGCAGATCCCGCTGCGGACCGATGACGCCCACGGCAAGGCGCGCATCGAGAGCATCGCCGGCGAGACGCTGGTCGCACGCATGCAGGCTGGGCAGGTGCCGATCGTCGCCGGCTTCCAGGGTGTCGGGCCGAACGGCCGGGTGACGACGCTCGGCCGCGGCGGCTCCGATACCTCGGCGGTGGCGCTGGCGGCGGCCCTCGGCGCCGACCGCTGTGATATCTATACCGATGTCGACGGGATCTACACGACAGACCCGCGCATCGTCGCCAAGGCGCGCAAGCTCCCCCGCATCACGTATGAGGAGATGCTGGAGCTGGCGTCGGTCGGCGCCAAGGTGCTGCAGGCGCGGAGCGTCGAGCTGGCGATGAAGCAGCGCGTGCGGGTGCAGGTGCTGTCGAGCTTTGACGATATGGCGCCTCCCGAGGAGGGACGGCTGCCGGGAACTCTGGTCGTTGACGAGGACGAGATCGTGGAACAGGAAATGGTGGCGGGCATCGCCTACTCGCGCGACGAGGCGAAGATCACGGTGCGCCGGGTGCCGGACCGGCCCGGCGTGGCGGCGGCGGTATTCGGCCCGCTCGCCGATGCGAACGTCAATGTCGACATGATCGTCCAGAGCACCGGTGCGGACGGCACCACCGACATGACCTTCACCACCGGCAAGAGCGACCTGGCACGGGCGATGAAGGTGCTGGCCGAAGCCCGGCCGGACATCCAGTATGGCGAATTGCTGACCGACCCGGATGTCGCGAAGATCAGCGTCGTCGGCGTGGGCATGCGCAGCCATGCCGGGGTCGCCAACACCATGTTCCGGACCTTGTCGGATCGGTCGATCAACATCCAGGTGATCTCCACCAGCGAGATCAAGGTGAGCGTCCTGATCGGCATCGAGTATACGGAGCTGGCAGTGCGGGCTCTGCATAGCGCCTACGGGCTGGATGTTGCCTGAGATGCCCGCGCCTGAGATGCCCGCGCCTGAAATGCCCGCGCCTGAAATGCTGGCATCCGGAACGCTGGACGGCGTCGCTCCGGTCACGCCGGTGCGCGTGCAGCGGCCCGAGGGATGGGCAGAGGCGCGCGCGCGCCTCGATCGGCTCTGGG
>CAXTCT010000373.1:0-2680 GCA_964242565.1 uncultured Acetobacteraceae bacterium
CGGGATGCCCGGGGCGGCTTCCTGCTCGACCGCGCCCGTGGCCGTCGCCGCGCCACGGACGCCTTCCGCAACCTGCGTGTGCGCGCGGCGAGCGCCCTGGTCTCGGTCGGCAGCCTGTCCGGCGGCAACCAGCAGAAGATATTGCTGGCGCGCCTGCTCGAGACCGGGCCGAAAGTGCTGATCCTGGACGAGCCGACGCGGGGCGTCGATGTCGGCGCCAAGTCGGAGATCTACCGGATCATCGACGATCTGGCGCGCAAGGGCCTCGCGGTGCTGGTGATCTCGTCGGAACTGCCCGAGATCGTCGGCATCTGCGACCGCGTCCTGGTGATGCGGGAAGGCTCCATCGTGGGCGTCGTCGGCGGACGCGACGGCGAGCCGATCAATCAACAGAACATCATGGCGCACGCAGCCGGCATGGCCGCGTAGGGACAAGGCTCATGCAACAGACCCCCACACAAGAGCAGACCCCTACACAAGAACAGTCTGCGGCGGCCATCGCCCTCCAGCCGGAAGGCACGACCGCCACGGCTTCCGGCATTCCCCCGGCCGGAGGTGCGGGATTGTCGGCCAGGCAGGTGCGCATCCGGTCGGCGCTGCAGGGGGCCGGCATGTTGCCGGTGCTGATCATCCTGGCCCTGGGCTTTCACTTCCTCGGTGGCCACCGGTTCCTGAGCGTGCAGAATCTGTCGATCGTGGCGCAGCAGGCGGCGATCAACACGGTGCTGGCGGCGGGGATGACCTTCGTGATCCTGACCGGTGGCATCGACCTGTCCGTCGGCTCGATCCTGGCCGCCTCGGCGATGGGGGCGCTGATCGTCTCGCTGACCTCGGCGGGCGGCCTGCTCGCGATCCCGGTGTGCCTCGCGATCGGCCTCGTCATCGGACTGCTCAACGGCCTGCTGATCGCCTACGGCAAGCTGCCGCCCTTCATCGTCACGCTGGGTTCGCTGACCGCCGTGCGCGGCCTTGCCCGGCTGATGGGAGCGGACAACACCGTGTTCAACCCGAACCTGTCCTATGCCTGGATCGGCAATGACGGGATCACGCTGCTGCCGGGGATCGTCGTGCCGTGGCTGGCGATCATCGCCATCCTGGTCATCGTCGCCTCCTGGTTCGTGCTGAAGCGGACCGTGCTTGGCGTGCGCATCTATGCGGTCGGCGGCAATCCCGCGGCGGCGCGGCTGTCCGGCATCAACGTGCCGCTCATCCTGCTGTTCGTCTACGCGCTGTCCGGGCTGCTCGCCGGATTGGGCGGGGTGATGTCGTCGGCGCGCCTTTATGCCGCCAACGGGCTGCAGCTCGGCCAGTCCTACGAACTCGACGCCATCGCCGCGGTGATCCTCGGCGGCACCTCGTTCGTCGGCGGCGTCGGCTCGATCTGGGGCACGCTGATCGGCGCGCTGATCATCGCGGTGCTGACCAATGGGTTGATCCTGGTCGGCGTTTCCGACATATGGCAGTTCATCGTCAAGGGACTGGTGATCATCGGTGCGGTGGCCCTCGACCGCTTCCGCCAGCAGGGCGGCGCGCGCACCTGAATTCTTGCCCAATCATCCAGGCGGGTCCGGCCCGTCCGCCTGGTCGAGATCATGCAACGGGTCCAAGGAAGATAGTGTGATGTCCAGGATCAGCCTGCTTGCCGCGACCGCTTTGCTCGGCCTCGCCACCGCCGTCCCGGCGATGGCCAAGACGCTGGACTCCGTCGGGATCACGCTGGGTTCGCTCGGAAACCCCTATTTCGTCGCCCTGGTCAAGGGTGTGACGAAGCAGGCCCAGACGATCAACCCGAACGTCCGCGTGGTGTCGTCCTCGGCGGATTACGATCTCAACAAGCAGTTCACCCAGATCGACAATTTCATCGCGTCCGGCGTGAACGTCATCATCCTCAATGCCGTGGACCCGAACGCGATCCTGCCGGCGATCAAGCGCGCGCAGAAGGCCGGCATCGTCGTCGTCGCGGCCGACGTTGCCGCCACCGGCGCCAATGCGACGGTCGAGACCGACAATGTCGCGGCCGGGCGCATCTCCTGCGAGGCGCTGGTCGGCGATATCGGCGGCAAGGGCAATGTCATCATCCAGAACGGCCCGCAGGTATCCTCGGTGATCGACCGGGTCAAAGGCTGCAAGGAGGTGCTGGCGAAGTCACCCGACATCAAGCTGCTGTCGAGCGACCAGGACGGCAAGGGCTCGCGCGACGGCGGACTGGCGGTGATGCAGGGCTACCTGATCCGCTTCCCCGACATCGCCGGCGTGTTCGCGATCAATGACCCGCAGGCCATCGGCGCGTCGCTCGCGGCCAAGCAGACCCATCGCACCAACCTGGTCATCACGTCGGTCGACGGCGCACCCGACATCGTGTCCGCCCTGCAGGCGCCCAACGCGATCATCAAGGCCTCGGCCTCGCAGGACCCGTACCGGATGGGTGAACTGGCCATGAAGAACGCCGACGAGATCATGAACGGCGCCAAGCCGGCCAACCCGGTCATCCTGATGGCGCCAAAGCTCATCACCAAGGCAAATCTCGCCAGCTATACCGGCTGGACGCAGCATTAGGCCGGCGCGGGATCCGAGGTGACGGGGCCGGGGATCTCCCGGCCTCCTTGGGACGAGGGCAGGGCGCCGGCGCGGATCTTCCGGTAGATCAGCGCAGGCGCGGTCCGGGGCCGCCCCGCCAGCA
>CAXTCT010000374.1:0-2676 GCA_964242565.1 uncultured Acetobacteraceae bacterium
GGACCGGCAAGGTGCAGGCCGCGACGCGGGCGAAGCCGTGGCGATAGACCGAGTGAAACTCCGCGGGATCGGTCACGTAGCTGTCACGGGCTTGCACAGAGCGGCCCGCAAGGGAGACGCCGGTTGAGCTTCAGGCAAAGTTCCTTCCTCCGGGAAAAACATCGCGTCTTCCGGCAGCCGGAAAAGCATGTAGATTTTTATGCTGCAATGGAAGCCGGACAAGCAAATCCCGCCATGAGCCGAACTACCCAGCCGTGAGTCGGGCTGTATCGATTGTCGGCGCAGGTCCTGGTGGTCTGGCCAGCGCCATGCTCCTGGCCAGTGCGGGTGCCGATGTCACCGTGCATGAACGTCATGACCAGGTCGGCGGGCGCTCCGGCAGCCGTACCGGGGCCAGTCCGCAGGGCAAATTCCACTTCGATATCGGACCCACGTTTTTTCTCTATCCCCGCATCCTCTCGGACATCTTTGCCGAATGCGGCCGCAGGCTCGAGGACAGCGTCGAGCTGATCCGGCTGCAGACGCATTATAATCTGTTGTTCGAGGGGGGCGAGCGCCTGACCGCGAGCAGCGACATCGAGGCGCTGCAGCGTTCGGTCGCCGCCATCTCCCCCAAGGATGCCGCCGCGATTCCCGCCTTCATGGCCGACAACCGGAGCAAGCTGGCGGCGTTCCGGCCGGTGCTGGAGCGCCCGTTCAATCGCTGGCGCGATCTTTTCATGCCGGACATGCTGCGCGCGCTGCCGCTGCTGCGCCCGGGCCGCTCGGTGGAAGACGACCTCAAGCGTTTCTTCTCGGACCCGCGCATACGGCTCGGCTTCTCGTTCCAGAGCAAGTATCTGGGCATGTCGCCATATAAATGCCCGAGCCTGTTCACCATCCTCGCCTTCATGGAGTATGAATTCGGCATCTTCCATCCGCGCGGGGGCACCGGCGCGGTGATGAATGCGATGGCCGATGCGGCCCGCCGCATGGGCGTTCGCTTCAGGATGGGCGAGCCGGTGCGCGAGCTGCTGTTCGAGGGACGGCGCGTGACCGGGCTGCGCACCGATGCCGGCGTGCAGCCGGCAGATGCCGTGGTGCTGAACGCGGACTTCCTGAACAGCATGAAGACCATGGTGCCGAACCGGCTGCGGCGCCATTGGACCGACCGCAAGATCGCGCGCAAGAAATTGTCATGCTCGGCCTTCATGCTCTATCTCGGCATCAAGGGCACGCTTCCCGACACGGCGCATCACACCATCTTCCTGGCGAAGGATTTCCACGAGAATTTCCGCGAGATCGACGAGGGCGCCGCCCCGCCCAAGGCGCCCTCGTTCTACATGCAGAATGCCTGCGTCACCGATCCGGCCCTGGCTCCTCCCGGCTTCTCGACGCTGTATGTGCTGGTGCCGGTCGGCCATGGCCGCGAGGGCGGCGTCGAGTGGAACGCCGCCGAGCGTGCCCGCTACCGCGCGGTGGCGCTGCAGCGCCTCGCACAGGCCGGATTGCCGGATATCGAGCAGCGCATCGTCTTCGAGAAGATCGTGACGCCGGATGACTGGGCCAGCGAGCTCGATGTTCATCGCGGCGCCATCTTCAACCTGTCGCACTCGCTGACGCAGATGCTGAATTTCCGGCCGCATAACCGTTTCGAGGATCTCGATGGCGTGTATATCGTCGGCGGCGGCACGCATCCGGGCAGCGGTCTTCCGGTGATTTTCGAGGGCGCGCGTATCAGCTCCCGCCTGCTGGCACAGGATCTGGGACTGAAGCCGGTGCGCACCGACATGGCCTGGTCGGATCAGCCGGCGGCGCCCGATCAACCCGCCGCGCAATCCGTCGCCACCTTTGCCGAAAGATCGCCGATTTGAACATGATAACGCCGCGGGCGAGCATCCTCCCGGTGGGCGTTGTCGGCAGCGGGCTCGGTGGCCTTGCCGCCGCCTGCACGCTCGCCGCGCGCGGGCACCGCGTCATCCTGTTCGAGAAAAACGACTGGCTCGGCGGCAAGGCGGCCCAGCACAACGATGGCGGCTTCCGGTTCGACATGGGGCCGACCATCCTGACGGTGCCCTCGGTGCTGCGCCGCATCTTCGCCGAAGCCGGCGAGAACATGGACGACCATCTCGACCTGCGGCGGATCGATCCGCAATGGCGCTGCTTCTTCGAGGACGGCTCGGTGCTCGATCTCGACCAGGACGAGGTCGCAATGGCCAGGCGCCTGAGCGGCTTCTCGCCGCAATCCGAGGCCGGGTATGGCGATTTCCTCAGGATGAGCCAGAAGCTTCATGAGGTGAGCAGGAAATTCTTCTTCTGGCGTTCCGTCGAGGATATCCGCGACACGCTCGATTTTCGCAAGAATCTCGACATCGCCACGTTGAAGGACGTGATGAGCCTGCGCATGGGCTCGTCGGTGGCGCGCGAGATACGCAGGCGCGTGCCCGACAAGCGGGTCTCGCAGATGCTCGATCATTTCGTGCAATATGTCGGCTCCTCGCCCTATCTGGCCCCGGCGGTGCTGTGCTCGATAGCCCATATGCAGACCCAGGAAGGCGTGTGGTATCCGATCGGCGGCACGCGCGCCGTGCCGGAAGCCCTGGCCGCGCTGGCCGACCGGCTCGGCGTCGAGTTCCGCGCCGGGACCGGCATTTACGGAAGCAGACGGGCGGGCGGGCGGGCCGGGGGGGGGGAGGG
>CAXTCT010000375.1:0-2652 GCA_964242565.1 uncultured Acetobacteraceae bacterium
CTCTGGCGCGACCGCGCGCGGGCGCGCGCCCTTGGCCGGGCCGGACGCGAGCGCTATCAGGCCCTGGGGCTGGACTGGACGCACGTGCTCGAACAGCTTCTCGCCTAGACCCCCGCTTTATCCCAGAACGATACGAGGCCATGCGCGTCGGCATTCTCACGGTCCAGGTTCCTTTCGTGAATGGCGGCGCGGAAGTGCATGCGGCCAATCTGCAGGCGGCCCTGCGCGCGGCGGGACACGAGGCCGACATCATCTCGATGCCGTTCAAATGGTTCCCGCCGGACCGGATCGCGCCGCAGATCCTGGCGGCAAGGCTGCTGGACGTGACCGCGAGCTCGGGCATGACCATCGACCGCGTGATCGGACTGAAATTTCCCGCCTATCTCATGGATCATCCAAACAAGGTGCTGTGGATCCTGCACCAGCATCGCAGCGCCTATGATTTATGGGAGCATGGCTTCGGCGACCTGAACGGCCAGCCCGCCGGCGACGAGGCGATGCGGGCGATACGCGAGGCGGATACCCGGCTGATCCCGAAAGCCAGACGCATCTTCACCAACTCGCGCCGGGTGAGCAGCCGGCTCGCCGAGTTCAACGGCATCGACAGCCGGCCGCTCTATCATCCGCCGCCGCTGGCGGGGCGCTTCTTCTGTGCCGATGCCGAGGATTTCCTGCTGCTGCCGAGCCGGGTGAATGCCACCAAGCGGCAGGATCTGGTGGTGGAGGCGCTGTTCCATGTGCGCTCGGACGTGCGCGTCCGGATGATCGGCCCGGCGGATGCTCCCGAATATCTCGATCGCCTGCGCCTGCGTGCCGCGCAATTGCCGGCGGGCAGGTTGAGCTTCGAGGGCAGCGTCGATGACGCCCGCAAGATCGACCTGTTCGCCCGCTGCGTCGCCGTCGTGTTCGTGCCGTTCGACGAGGATTACGGCTACGTCACGCTGGAGGCGATGCTGGCCGGCAAGGCGATCCTGACCTGCTCGGATGCCGGCGGCGTGCTGGAATTCGCCGCCCACCACGAGAGCGCGCTGGTCTGCGAGCCCGACCCGAAAGCCCTGGCCGCGAACCTGGACCGTATCTGGACCGACCGCGCGCTGGCGCGGCGCCTGGGGGCTCAGGCCAATGCCCGATACCGCGCACTCGGCATCGGCTGGCCGCATGTCGTGGAGACGCTGCTCGCATGACCCGTGACCTGCCCGTCATCGATATCTTCTCGCCGCTGCCGCCGCTGCCGACCGAGATCGCCAACCACACCGCCAGCGTGGTCCGCGCCATGGCCCCTCTGGCCAAGGTCCGGGTCTGGACGGATCAGCCGGGCCCGATCGAGCTGGACATCCCGGACATCGAGGTCCACCGGTTCGATCCGGCGGCCTTGCCGTCCCGGATACTCAACCGGGCCGACGTGACCTTCTTCAATCTCGGCAATAATGCGGGATTCCATCGTGGCCTGCACCAGGCCGCGCGGCGCATCCCCGGCATCGTCATCCTGCACGACACCCGGCTGCAGAATTTCTTTGCCGCCTACGGGGAGGAGGCGGGACCGGAGCGGGAATATTATCTCGACCTCCTCGAGCGAACCCACGGCACCCATGCCAGGGCATTGGCCGTGGCCAGGATGGCGGGATCGGACTGCTTCGACGAGCTGGTGGAGTACGCGCCGATGACCCTTGCGGCGCTGGACGGTGCGATCGGAGCGGTCCTGCATAATCCCGAGGCACAGGCCGCCTTGCAGCCGCAGACGCCGGTCCCGCTTTACCACGTGCCGCTCTCCTGCGATTTCGGACCCGCCCCCCCGCGCAGGCCGAAAGCCGATCCGGCTTCGCCGAGCCGGCTGGTGATATTCGGTTTCATCGGTGAGAACCGGCGGCTGATGCCGATCCTGCGGACACTTGCCGGCATGCCCGATCGCGGGCAGTTCCGGCTCGACATCTACGGTCAGGTCACCCAGGAACAACAGGTCGATGCCATCATCGCCGACGCCGGGTTGGAAGGGATCGTCACCCGGCACGGTTTCGTCACGGAGGCGAAGCTGGGTGCGGCGCTCGCCGAGGCCGATCTCGCGCTGAACCTGCGCTGGCCGACCATGGGCGAGGCTTCCGCCAGCCAGCTCCGCATCTGGGCGGCCAGGCTGCCCGCCCTGGTGACGCGGGTCGGCTGGTATGCCCAGCTTTGCCCCGATGCCGTCTTCATGATCGATCCGGACCAGGAATGCGACGAGATCGTTTATCATCTTCGCGCGTTGCGCCGGTTTCCGGGCCAGTATGCCGAGGCGGGTGAAACCGGGCGCCGGATCCTGGAGGCGCATCACTCGCCGCGGCGATATGCCGAGGCGCTGCTTGCCATCGCGGCGGACCATGCCGGCCAGCACGCGCGGCGCATGGGCGTCGACCTCGCCGAACGCAGCGCAAATCTCCTGCTGGAACATGCGCCTCCCGGCCTGGCCAGGCCGCTGGGGCACGAGATCTCGCGCCGTGTCGGCGAGCTTACCGGCGCGCCAGGATGACGAACAGCGGCGGGGCCTGGAGCGGCTTCCTGGTCATGGCTTTCGTGGTGCTGGGGCTATGCGGCGTGTTCGCGACCTACGCCGCGCAACTGCCGTTCCAGCGCGAGGCCTTCGCCGAGGCAAGGCTCGACGCCGCACTCACGGCGGCG
>CAXTCT010000376.1:0-2651 GCA_964242565.1 uncultured Acetobacteraceae bacterium
CTAGAGCATTTTGCGTTTAGGTGGAACCATCTGAACGCATGAAATGCTCGCCAAGACAACTGGCTAGAGCATGAGGCGCGAGCGAATGCGAGTGCAACATGCTCTAGCGGCCGGCGCTGCTGGCGGTCTCCGCGTTCCTGGCCGGAATGCGGGTCGGCACCACCACCACCGGGGCGATGCCCTCCTTCCTGGTAAGCCCGATCTGCTGAGCGGTATGCGGCGTGAGATCCACCACACGGCCGCGCGGGACCGGGCCCCGGTCCTTGATGGTGACGTCGGCGGACCGGCCGGTCTGCAGATCGGTGACGCGCGCCTGGGTGCCGATCGGCAGGGTCTTGCTGGCCGCCGCATTGGACGAGGTGCTGAAACGCTCGCCGTCGGTCATGTGCCGGCCCTGCAGGCGGCTGGAGTAGATGGAGGCCTTGCCGATCTGCCTGTGCGGGCCGACCTGCCAGCGCGGATGGTGCCTGATTGTCCTCGCCGCCAGAACCGCCGGGCTGCTGGCGCTCAGCAGGAAGGCCGCCGCAATTCCCATACCCAAGATTTTACGCACCTCGTCCTCCCAAAAACATTCCTTGCGCTATCGACGCGAGACAGCGGCTCAAGTTCTGTATGCAGGATGAACGCCGGCGGCAAAACCTGTCTATTATGGTTAGGCGAGAGTGACGGTCAGCGGCACATGGTCGGAAGGCTGTTCCGCATCGCGTTCCTGGCGGTCTGGCACCGCCGAGACCAGGCGCTCGGCCAGGCGCGGCGAAAGCAGCGCATGGTCGATGCGCAGGCCACGGTCACGCGCCCAGCAGCCGGCCTGATAATCCCAGAAGGTATAGGCGCGGCCGGTCGGTTGCACGGCCCTCAGCGCATCGGTCAGGCCAAGCCAGAGCAGGGTGCGAAAGCGCTGGCGAGTCTCGGGGCGGATCAGCGCGTCGCCGGCGCCGAGCGTGCCGGCGGCATGATCCTCGTCGGCCGGACAGACGTTATAATCCCCGGCGAGCAGGAAATCGCTTTCGTCGGCCAGCATGGCGCGGGCATGAGCGGCCAGCGCGTCCATCCAGTCGAGCTTGGCCCGGTAGCCGGCCTCGCCGCCGGAATTGCCGTTCGGCAGATAGAGATTGCCCAGCGTGATGCCGGCCAGGCGGATCTCGACATAGCGCGCCTGCGGCTCCGGCGGCAGGCCGGGCAGCGCCGTGCGGAGGATTTCCGCCTCGCCGCGGACCAGGATGGCGACACCATTGTAGCTTTTCTGTCCGACGACGATCGACCGGTAGCCGAGCGAGGCGAAGCCGGCGGCGGGGAAGGCGGCATTCTCGCATTTGATCTCCTGCAGCAGCAGGGCGTCCGGCTGCTCGCGTTCGAGCCAGCGCAGCACATGGCCTTCCCGCTGCCGGATCGAGTTCACGTTCCAGGTCGCGAATTTCATGACGATCGGCAAAAGGGATCAATCGACGGAGAAGCTGGTGCCGCAGCCGCAGGAGGAGGTGGCGTTGGGGTTGCGCACGGTGAAATGCGCACCCATCAGGGCCTCGCTGTAATCCAGCTGGCCGCCGCCGAGCAGGTCGAGGCTGGCCGGATCGACGAGCACGCGGGCGTCGCCGGCACGGATCTCGACATCGTCGGGCTGGATCTCGCCGTCGAGCCTGAAGCTGTACTGGAAGCCGCTGCAGCCACCGGCAAGCACGGCGACGCGCAGGGCCTGCGACGCAGGGCCGCTCGCACCCGGTTGGGCCGTCACGATCTCGGCGATTCGGGCGGCGGCCCGGGCGGAGACGGAAAATGCGGCGGCGGGGGCGGCATCGGGTTCAGCCAGCATGGTGTCCATCCGGTGCAAGATAGCGTCTCGCCGCGGGATCTTGAAGGCCCCCCTCGCGATTGCCCGCCGATTGAAGCGCGGTCGGGGCCGTTGTAAGCCATCGGGTGCCTGTCGGATGGAGGGGCGGATGAGCCTGGCGCCTTACGCGGTGCGGCCCGAATGCGCGCGGGGCCGGTTATACCCCGAACCAGAAGCCGCGACCCGCAGCCCCTGGCAGCGCGACCGTGACCGGGTGATCCATTCCGCCGCCTTCCGCACGCTGCAATACAAGACCCAGGTGTTCGTCAACCACGAGGGCGACTTTTTTCGCACCCGGCTGACCCACAGTATCGAGGTGGCGCAGATCGCCCGCTCGATCGCCCGCGAGCTCGATCTGAACGAGGACCTGACCGAGGCGCTGGCGCTGGCGCATGACCTCGGCCACACGCCCTTCGGCCATGCCGGCGAGGATGCCGTGCGCAATGCCATGAAGGACTGGGGCGGGTTCGACCACAATACCCAGTCGATCCGCATCGTGACCTTGCTCGAGCAACGCTACGCCGCCTTCGACGGGCTGAACCTGACCTGGGAAACGCTGGAAGGGCTGGCCAAGCATAATGGCCCGGTCGGGCAGCCATCGGTCTATCTGGCGGCCTATGACCAGCGCCACCGGCTCGAACTCGGCAGCTTCGCGTCGGCGGAGGCGCAGGTGGCCTCGATGGCGGACGACATCGCCTATCACAGCCACGATCTCGATGACGGGCTGCGCGCCGACCTGCTGGATTTCCCCGACCTCGACAAGCTGCCGGTGGTCGGCGAGGCGCTGGCCCGGGCGCGGCTGGCTTGCGATGTCCGCCAGGGG
>CAXTCT010000377.1:0-2639 GCA_964242565.1 uncultured Acetobacteraceae bacterium
GGGACAGGATCATGCCCAGCCGGCCGAGCCAGGGACGCAAACCCAGGCCGAACCGGCCGAACTCGCGCCGCGCGTAACGGACGCGGATGCGGGTCTGGATGAGGGGGAACCGCATGGTGGTCTCGATCGTCCGGTAGTTCAAGGGCGGGCTCCCCCAGACGGCGCCGGCGCCAGCGGGCGGGAAGTCGCGGCCGGGCAACGGCGGCACGCGGATGAAGTCCGGATCGAGCAATATCGGGCGCGACGCCCGCCGGATGCGCCCTGTCGCGATCCTGTTCGACGATGGCCCCCGGACGGGCCGGCTCGCGCTCGCGGCGATCTGCATGCCGCCGCGCGAGCTGGCGGTGCCGAGCGAGGCCGCGATGACCCGGTGCAACGTCATGTCCTGCCGGATGAGGCCGCCGATCTGGCGTCGCGCGCTATTGTCCAGGGTGTCCCAGCGGAAGAAATCCCGCGAGATGTTGGCACGTGGCTGGGGGGGAAGCTTCCAGCGCTGCTCACGCCACTGGTCGAGCCGCGCCGTGTTGATCACCTCCACGTCGGCCGCGGCGAGCAGATCGAGCGCACTCCGCGCGGTGCCGTCGCCGAGGAAGTGGCATAGCAGGTTTCTCGGCAGCAGGGTCTCATGGCGGATCATCTTCCCGAGCACGGCACGCAGCCGCGCGGGAGGCAAGGCGCTCGGCGGCCCGTCGAGACCAAGCTGCCTCGCCCAGGCGCGTGCGTCGGGACGGACGAGGTCGCGATCAAACTCCAGTATCGTCAGGACATAGTTGATGAAGGAGACGATGATCTCCTGGGGCGCCCTGACGCTGGTCCAGACATTGTCGCCGGGTCGCACCAGGCATCCGTCGACGAGGAACCGCACGGTATAATGACCGCTGACATGGATCGCTTCGAATTTGGCGATCTTTCTGCATATTTCGGCAATGGACAGCAGGAAGCCATGCCCGCTGCACCAATCGGATCCGATGTCGTTGTACTGGATTGCGCAGGTCTGGGCCGCCAGCGTCTGGCTCAGCGAGGTGCCACCGCAGCGTGGCACATGGACGAAGAAATTCCTCGGCTTTTCGGGGAAGGCGTTCAGTATCGTCGGCACGATCGCGGACTGGAATTCCGCCGAGAGCAGCAGTGACATGAAATACGCCGCAGGGTTGAACGTGATCCCGAGCAGGCCGGAATGGTACATGTCCTGCGGGAGACGACCCAGCACGGCGGACGAGATCTGCTGCGGCGTCACGCCCCGCCAATCGATCTGTTCCGCCAGCCGATCGAGATCGAGGCCCGCATCGAGTCGGCAAAGCAGCTCCAGCGTGTCTCGAAGCTGACGCGGCGGTTGCAGCACGGTCTCTGGATTCTCCTTGCCCGATGTACAAGATCGTACGGTCACGCCGTTAATGCGGCACATGACAGTTCGATGTCACCTGAAATCTGGCGCCGGCAACGGTGAGGCATGTCGCCACAGGCCGTGTCCGCGATCAAGGCTGTCGCGAGGCCCCCGCCGGTTCGGGCAATGGAGGCTTGCCGCCTCGGGGCCAGGCGGCGCAAGAAACCCGTCGCGCCAGCTTGCGCGGCCCGATTCGCCTGCCTCGCCCGGGAATGGCGAGGGGAATGGCCCAGGGGAATGGCCCAGGGCGTGACCGATGTCAGGAGAGAATGATGGACATGATAGTGGCGACGCCGGCAACCCCGATGCACGAGCGGGTGGCGTCGATCTCGCGGCAGATCTGGGCCGACAAATACCGCTTCAAGGCCGCCGACGGCACTCCGGTCGATGCGACCATCGAGGATAGCTGGCGCCGCATCGCACGCGCCCTCGCCGCCGTGGAGGCGGAGCCCTCGCTCTGGGAGGAGCGGTTCTACGAGGCGCTGGAGGATTTCAAGTTCTTGCCGGCCGGCCGCATCCTCTCCGGCGCGGGCACCGACCGCCGGGTCACCTTGTTCAACTGCTTCGTGATGGGCGACATCGAGGACGATCTCGGCGGCATCTTCTCCCATCTGCGCGAAGCCGCCCTGACCATGCAGCAGGGCGGCGGGATCGGCTATGATTTCTCTACCCTGCGGCCGCGCGGCGCCGTCGTGAAGGGCGTCAGCGCCGACGCCTCCGGGCCGCTGACCTTCATGGATGTGTGGGACAGCATGTGCCGCACCATCATGTCCGCGGGCGCGCGGCGCGGCGCGATGATGGCGACGATGCGCTGCGACCATCCCGACATCGAGGCGTTCATCGCCGCCAAGCGCGAGCCCGGCCGCCTGCGCAACTTCAACCTCTCGGTGCTGGCCACCGATGCCTTCATGCAAGCGGTCGCGGCGGATGCCGACTGGCCGCTGGTGTTCGACGGCATGACCTATCGCACCATCAGGGCGCGCGGGCTGTGGGACAGCATCATGCGCGCCACCTACGATTATGCCGAGCCGGGCGTGCTCTTCATCGATCGCATCAACGCCCGCAACAACCTGTATTATTGCGAAACCATCCGCTCGACCAACCCCTGCGCCGAGCAGCCGCTGCCGCCCTATGGCGCCTGCCTGCTCGGCTCGATCAATCTCGCGACGCTGGTGCGCGAACCCTTCACGCCGGACGCCCGGCTCGACGAGGAACAGCTCGCCGGCCTGGTCGGCGTCGCCGTGCGCATGCTCGA
>CAXTCT010000378.1:0-2634 GCA_964242565.1 uncultured Acetobacteraceae bacterium
ATTGGTGCGGAGACGCGCCTCGCCGGGATCGTGCGCCTGATCGAGACCGCGCAGGCGTCTCGCGCTCCGGTGCAGCGGCTGGTCGACCGGGTCAGCGCCATCTTCGTCCCGGTGGTGCTGCTGCTGGCGCTGGCGACGCTGATCGGCTGGTGGACGATGACCGGCCATGCCGCGGCGGCTCTGCTCGATGCCGTATCGGTACTGGTGATCGCCTGCCCTTGCGCGCTCGGCCTTGCGACCCCGGCCGCCCTCATGGCCGGGGTCGGGGCGGCGGCGCGGGGAGGCATCCTGATCCGCGATGCCGCCGCGGTCGAGCGCGCGCGCGGTGTCGGCATCGTCGCCTTCGACAAGACCGGAACCCTGACCGAAGGCCGCCCGGCGCTCGACCGGGTGGTGCCCGCGGCCGGTGCGGGTCACTATGCCGAGGCGGCCGAATTATTGTCGCTTGCGGCCGCGATGCAGGCCGGCAGCGAGCATCCGCTGGCCGCCGCCGTGCGTGCCTCCTCCGGGCAGGCCGTCGGTCCGGCGGCCGAACGCTTCGCCGTGGTGCCGGGACGCGGCGTCACCGCCCATGTCGGCGGCCGTTCGCTGCTGCTTGGCAACCGCCGGATGATCGAGGCGGAGGGGATGTTCCTGTCCGGCACGCTGGCCGACGAAGCCGGCCGGATCGATGCGGAAGGCGGCACCGTCTCGTTCCTCGCCGAACGCCGGGCCGGACGCGCGGGCGGCAACCGCGTCATCGGGCTGCTCGGTTTTTCCGATGCGGCTCGTCCCGGCGCGGCCGAAGCGGTGGCGCGGCTGTCACGTTGCGGCATCATGTCGGTGATGCTGACCGGTGACGGCGAAGGGGCTGCGCGCCGCATGGCCGAGGCGGCCGGTGTCGACCGGATGCTGGCCGGGCTGTCGCCCGAGGAAAAGGCCGAAGCGGTCTCCGCGTTGGGGCGCGAGTTGCGCGGCGGCCCGGCGACCCATGTCGTGATGGTCGGGGACGGCATCAACGATGCGCCGGCGCTGGCGGCGTCTGACCTCGGCATCGCCATGGGCAGCGGCACCGATGCCGCCGTCGAGGCGGCCGGCATCACGCTGATGCGCAACGATTTGGGCCTGGTCGCCGACGCCATCGAGATCGCCGGCCTGATCGCGGCGCGCATCCGCCAGGGGCTGTTCTGGGCCTTCGCCTACAACCTGGTCGGAATTCCCCTGGCCGCGGCCGGCCTGCTCAGCCCCGCGCTCGCGGCGGGTGCAATGGCGCTCAGCAGCGTCAGCGTGGTGCTGAACGCCCTCCGCCTGACGCGCTGGCGGCCCAAAGAGCAGCCGGCCGGGGTGAAACAGGACGAAGCCGGCCGGATCGATGCGTCAACAGCACAGGAGAAACACGATGCCTGATCTCGCTATTCCCGACCTCGCCGGCAAGGCGGTCCTGATCACCGGGGCCTCGACCGGGATCGGCGCCGCTCTGGCACGTGCCTTCGGCAGGCAGCAGGCGCGGGTCGGGCTGCATTACAATTCCAGCCGGGATGCCGCCGAAGCCGTTGCGGCTGACATTCGCCACGACGGCGGCGAGGTGTTCCTGGTCCAGGGCGACGTGTCCAGCACCGGCACGGTCACCCGCATCGTCCACGATACCGCGTCGCATTTCGGCGGTCTCGACGGCCTGATCAACAATGCCGGCCTGATGCTCGGCCGGGTCAAATATGCCGAGATGACCGACGAACAGTATGACAAGGTGATGAACCTCAATGCGCGGTCGGTGGTGATGGCGTCGAAAGCGGCGCTTCCCGTGCTGCGCCGCGGAGGATTCATCATCAACACCTCCTCCATCGCCGGACGCAACGGCGGCGGCGGCGGCGCTGGCCTGTATGGTTCGGCAAAGGCGTTCGTCTCGAACTTCACGCGCGGGCTGGCCAAGGAGGTGATCGCGGACGGCATCCGGGTCAACGCGGTGTCGCCAGGCTTCATCGACACGCCGTTCCACGAACGCTATTCGACGTCCGAGCAGCGCCAGGCGGCGATCGGCACCATCCCGCAGGGACGCGCCGGCACCGCGGAGGATTGCGTCGGCGCCTACCTGTTCCTGGCCTCGGAGAGCCTCAGCGGCTACATCATCGGTCAGGTGATCGAGGTCAATGGCGGCCAGCTGATGCCGTGATCGGGCAAGGTGGCGTCCCTGGCCGCTCCTGCCTACCCATCGGCACCGAAACAAAACTCCGTGCTGTGACGATAGCTCCGGCCCGGATGCAGCAGCGTCGAGGGAAATCCAGGCTGGTTCGGACTGTCGGGAAAATGCTGGGTTTCCAGGGTGAACCCGTCGGTCTGGCGATAAAGCGTGCCGCCCGAGCCGAGCTTGCTGCCGTCGAGAAAATTGCCCGTGTAGAATTGCAGGCCGGGATGCGTGGTCGAGCAGGTCAGGGTCCGGCCGCTGGCGGGATCGCGGATGTGCGCGGCCTCGGCCAGCGCGCCGGGGATGCCGGGGCGGATCACCCAGTTATGGTCGTAGCCCTGTGCCCGCGTCAGTTGCGGGTGCGGATCGCGCAGGCGGGCGCCGGTCCCGGGCGCCCCCCGGGAATTGGGCGGCGGGCCCTCGGGGCCTTCGGTCCCTCCCGCCTGGGGCCCGCTTTCGTCCCGTGGGCGGGG
>CAXTCT010000379.1:0-2634 GCA_964242565.1 uncultured Acetobacteraceae bacterium
TCGATGGCACGCTCGCCGGCTTCATCCATCTCCAGGGTCCTGGCGATCGCCTCGCGCGAGAGCACGGTTCCCGGCCGGCGCGCCAGCCCCGCGAGCAGGGCGCTCTCGCCGCCGGTCAGGTGCAGCGGCCCCTCGTCGCCGTTGAGCAGGCCGCGCACCGGATCGAACTCCAGCCGGCCCAGCTGCACCAGGCGCTGGTTGTCGCTGGGCGCGGGAGGGGCGACCCGCCGGAGCAGGGCACGCAGGCGCAGCAGCAGCTCGCGCGGCTCGAACGGCTTGGCCAGATAATCGTCGGCACCGGTCTCCAGTCCCGCGATCCGGTCCTCCGGGCCGCCGCGCGCGGTGAGCAGCAGGATCGGCAGGTTCTGGCCGACCAGGCGCAGCGTGCGGGTGAGATCGAGCCCGCTTTCGCCGGGCATGGTCACGTCGAGCACCATCACGTCGAGCTGCATGAAGCCGAGGATCTGCCGCGCCTCGGCGGCCCCGCCGGCGACGCTGACCCTGAAGCCGTGCTCGGACAGATAGCGCTGCAGCAGCCGCCGCAGGCGCGTATCGTCGTCGACGACCAGAACATGGGCCTCGCCTTCGCCGGCCTCCGTGAAGGCTGCCGCCCCACTCATTTCGGCGGCTCCCGCGCATCGAGCAGGGCGCGGCTCTGGGGATCCATCACCGCGCGCATCACCCGCCGGAAACCTTCGACCGAGGCGCCGCCGGCCTCGCGATAGGCGGTCACGATGCGCTCGCGCTGGCGTTCATAGAGGCGGCGTTCCAGCTTTCGTCCGGCCTCGGTCAGGCTCAGCAGCCGCTGCCGGCGGTCGCGGATGCCGGTCTCCTGCACCACATAGCCGCGGTCGACCAGTTCGTTCAGCACGCGGGCCAGGCTCTGCTTGGTGATGCGCAGCAGGGCCAGCAGCTCGCTGACGGTGATCGCCGGACGATGCATGATGAAATGCAGCGCGCGATGATGCGCGCGACCAAGGCCGAGCTCCTCGAGCACCGCATCGGCGACCGCGGTGAGGTCGCGATAGGCCAGGAAGAACAGGTCCTGGGCCATGCGCATCTGCTCCTCGCGCAGGAAGAGCTGGCTGGTCCCCGCCCCTCCCGCCGGCTCGGACGGCACGCCCAAGTCACGGCCCAAGTCACGGCCCAAGTCACGGCCCAAGTCACGGCCCAAGTCACGGCCGGGGGGGTCGCGGCCGGGGTCGCGCGCAAGGTCACGGGAGAACAGCTTGGCATCCATGATGCGGAGTTAAGACAGCCTGATTGACTTAAAGAAAGGGGGCTTCTAGTGGCTCGGCCCTTGGATCGAGGACAATGCGGATGGCGCTGATGCCGATGGACGACAGGGACGGCGTGATCTGGTGGGATGGCGCGCTCATCCCCTGGCGCGACGCCAGGCTGCACGTGCTGTCGCATGGGCTGCATTACGCGAGCGCCGTGTTCGAGGGCGAGCGTTCCTATGACGGCCATGTCTTCAAGCTGCGCGAGCATACCGAGCGGCTGCTCGGATCGGCGGCCATACTCGGCTTCGAGATCCCTTTTGCCGCCGACGAGATCGACGGGGCCTGCATCGCGGTGCTGGCCGCCAACGGGCTGACCGACGGCTATGTCCGGCCGCTGGCCTGGCGCGGAGCCGAGCAGCTTTCGGTATCGTCGCGGCAGACCCGCATCCACCTGATGGTTGCCGCCTGGCACTGGCCCAACCTGTTCGGCGCGGACCGCCTCCAGGGCGTCCGGCTCAGTGTCAGCGACTGGCGGCGTCCGCCTCCGGACACGGCGCCGACCGCCGCCAAGGCCACCGGGCTCTACATGATCGGCACGATGTCCAAGAATGCCGCGGAGGCCGCGGGCTTCGACGACGCCCTGATGCTCGACTGGCGCGGCCGGATCACCGAGGCCACCGGCGCCAACATCTTCTTCGCCATCGACGGCGCGCTGCACACGCCGGTCCCCGACTGCTTCCTCGACGGCATCACCCGGCGCACGGTCATCGCCCTCGCCCGCAAGCGCGGCATCCGGATCATCGAGCGGGTCGTCATGCCCGACGAGATGCCCCAGGCGAGCGAGGTGTTCCTGGCCGGCACCGCGGCCGAGGTGACGCCGGTCCGCCAGATCGGCGCGCTGGCGTTCGCGCCAGGACCCCTCACCGAGATATTGCTGGGCGATTACGAGGCGCTGGTGCGCCTGCCTCCGGACCAGGTCGCGGCCTTGCTGGCGGCGTAGTCGAGCCGGCGCTTCACCGTCCCGGTTGCCTTGCCGAAGCGGGCGACGCCGGCGAGCCTGCGGTCGAGGAAGGCCTCGGTGGCCGGACCGCCACTCTCGTCGCGCAGCCAGAACAGCAAGGTCGTGGAATAGACCCCGCTCAGGATCGCGCGCTTGCTGTACCAGCTGATGTCCGCCGAGACATCGCCGGCGGCGTGCCAGATGGTGTCGACCGTCCGGGCCAGGCTCCGCAAGCCGGCCAGCCGGTTGCCCGGCAGGGACAGCACCGACAGGCCACGGCGGACGGCGTCGCGTTCACCCGCGGACTGCTCGAGACGCAGCAGGATCAGGGCGCGCACGCGGGCGGTGAGCCGGGTTTCGGTAAGCCGGGCCGCCGCCTGCTCCATGCGCCGGTCGCCGAGGTCGGAATGC
>CAXTCT010000380.1:0-2632 GCA_964242565.1 uncultured Acetobacteraceae bacterium
GGCCGTCGAGCCTGCCGCCCCGGAAGGGTCCGAGCCGGAGGGCGAGCTAGCGCCCGCCGGCAACTGACCCGCCGCCCAAGCTGCCCGAACCGGGGTTTCCCGAACCGGCGCCTCCCGAACCGGGGGGATCGAGCAGGATCCGGGCTCGTGGCAGCGCCTCGGGGCATTCCGTCTGCAAGAACAGCAGCATCTTCTCGCGCACGTCGCAGCGCAGATCCCAGGTCTGCGGAGCGTTGCGCGCGCTGACCAGCATGCGTATCTGGATGCTGTGCTCGCTGGCGTCGCTGACCTGCAAATTGACCACCTTGCCGTCCCAGAGCGGGCTGTCCTTGACGATATCCAGCAGCTTCGCCCGCATGACCTCGACCGGAACCTGGTAGTCCAGAAAAAAGAACACCGAGCCGATCAGGGATGCGGAGTTGTGGGTCCAGTTCTGGAACGGCTTTTCCAGGAAGTAGGAGATCGGCAGGATCATCCGGCGCCAGTCCCATAGCCGGACCACGACATAGGTCGAGGTGATCTCCTCGATCCACCCCCACTCGCCTTCGACGATGACGGCGTCCTCCATGCGGATCGGCTGGGTGATGGCGATCTGCACGCCGGCGATCAGGTTGGTGAGCAGCGGGCGGGCCGCGAGGCCCACGATCAGCGACGCGGCACCGGCCGAGGCGAACAGGCTGACACCATATTGGCGGACCGGCTCGAAGGTCATCAGCGCCGTCGAGATGGTCACAACGAAGATCAGGATGTCGGCGGCACGGCGCAGGATCCCGATCTGGGTGATATGCTTGCGCGCCACGAGGTTGTCTTCCTCGCCGGTCTTGAAGCGGGCAAGATAGCCGTCGGACAGGATGCGCACCGCGATCCCGGCCCCCCATCCGACCAGCAGCACCAGGGCCACCAGCAAAGCCTGCCCGATGGCCAGGAACCAGACATCGGGAAGGCCCGCGGCCGGCAGCGCGGAGCCGACCGCCGCGATCACCACGAAGCCGCGCAAGGGCCGGCGCATCCCCCTGGCAAAGGATCGCACGAAGGCGCCTCGTTCACCGGGGATGCGCAGGAACAGGTCGGTGATCAGCCGGCTCAGCAACAGCCCGACAAGGGCCGCCGCGAGAAGCACGATGGCTGACGCCAGCGGGGCCGGCGCCCAGTCCAGCCATTCCCGGAAACCGACGATAAAGGTCAGCAGGTTGTTATGCATCGGCCTGCCTTATAGGAAATACCCCTGCTTTTGTAGGAAACACACCGGGGGCGCGCGGTTGACTTGCCCGGGACCGGACGATATCTGACCGCCTCCCGGCGCGATGCCATCCTCAGGGCGGTGTAGCTCAGCGGTAGAGCAGGAGAATCATAATCTCTTGGTCGGCGGTTCAAATCCGTCCACCGCTACCATCGCGCCGGGCTGCGGCCTTTGTGGATGTTCAGGCCGGCCGCGGCATCGTGGTCATGCCGCCTGTTCGGATAAACTTCAGGACCATGGCGGCGTTGGCGGCGGCAAGGAGACAGAGCCATGCCCGCACGCAAACCATCCATCTGGCACAGCATCATCGGCCTCGGCTTCGCCGCCGCCGGGATCAGCAAGCTGATCGCCATCGAGCCGCAACGGAATTTGTTCAAGAGCTGGGGGTGGAGCAAACGGGACATGCAGACGATGGGCGCCTCGGAGCTGCTCGGCGCGGCCCTGATCATGACAGGCTCGACACGCAAGCTCGGCGCCGGCCTGTTGTCGGCCTCGTCGCTGTGCGTTCTGCTGACCGAGTTGCGTCATAAGAACGACAAGCTGGTCACACCCCGCCTGGGAATGCTGCTGGCCGCGGCAACGGGCTTCATCACGAAGGATTAGGAGCCGCAGGCAGCTCCGGGGTCCTGGGCTTTCAGCCGCAGCCGGATCACGCCCTTGATCGCTTCGGCCTCGACCGGCTTGCCCTTGCGCAGGATGTCGATGCGCCGCTCGCGTGACAAGGATGCCGCCACGGCGCGGACCCGGTTCATCAATCCCCGCCATTCGGGCGCCAGGGCACAGGCAACCAGGGCACGGGCAACCTCGCTCGGGCAGATTGATCCGCCGGCTCCCCGTGCCTCGACCTGGCGCAGCATCTCGTTGCGGATCTGATCGTCCTGGATCATCATCCGGTGACACTGCCCTTGTCGGTCAGTTCGTGCAATCCGACGCGGCCCAACGGGTCGTCCTGGCATGGCTGGCAGCCGGTGTCGCCTCGCCCAGCCAGCTGCCCAATCCCTGATCGCAGCCCGCGCCGAGCAGGCGCCGATGGTGACGCTCGCTCTCGATGCCGTCGGCGATGACCAGCAGCCCGAGCGCATGGGCGGTTTCGGTCAGGCCATGCAGGAACCGGGTGTCGCGATCCTCCTCGAGCAGCTCGCGCACCAGCAGCCCGTCCAGCTTGAGCCCCGACAGCAGGCCGGCCAGGCTGCGCCGGCGGAGCAGGGTCAGGCTCGAGATGCCGCTGCCGAAGCCACCCAGCACCAGCCCGACGCCCAGGTCGCGAAGCGCCGCCAGCAGGTACAGCATGTCGTTCTCGTCGGCCTGCAGGCTGCCCTCGGAGAATTCCAGTTCCATTCGTTCCGGCGGCATTTGGCTGTCGCACAGCAATTCGGCGATCAGGCGCGCCAG
>CAXTCT010000381.1:0-2631 GCA_964242565.1 uncultured Acetobacteraceae bacterium
CCGGCACGCCGCGCCGAGGTGGCGCGTCTCGGGCTGCGGGCGGTGCTGGCCGGCACGCTGTCGAACCTGATGAGCGCCACCATCGCGGGTATCTTCATCTCCTGAGCCCGACCCTGGTCACCCGCGTACGGCTGCCGGTTCAGGCGAGACTGTCGAGAAAAGCCATCGGGTCGCCGATGTCGCGGATGTTCGTCTCGGCGATCTGCACCTCGATGGCCTGGTCGTTCCGGCTTTCCGCCAGCACGCCGACCACCCGCAGGCTGCCGTCCCACGACATCCGGAGCATGTAGTAATCCGCAATGACCGGCCCGGCTTCCGTGGTGGATTTAACGGGCTTGTCCTCGCTCTGGACCTCTCCGGCAGGTGGCGATGCGGCCGGCGGCAGCAGCAACTGGACCCGGTCGGCCGGAAACCCGGCCAGGGCGTCGCGCAAGGCCAGCCATTCGCCGGGATCGAGAAACTCGTTCTTGCGGAAATCCGCGGGCAGATGGGGCACATCGAAGGTGTGGCGCAGCTCGACCTGCCAGCCCCGGCGCTCCTCGAGCAGGTAGCGCACCATCTCCGGCAGTTCGTGCTGGTTGGATTTATAGACCATCACCACGTAGCGCAGCCGCGGCGGTGACGCTGCCTGCTCCATGGCCGCCATCAGCGCGTCCCAGCCCTGGCGGAATATGCGGTGCTTGGCGCCCTTGCGCATCCGCTCGTACAGCTCGGGCCGCAGGCTCTCGATGGATATGTTGATGTGGTGCAGGCCACTATTGGCGAGCCAGCCATAATAGCTCTCGGGCATCCGCTTGGCCATGTTGGTCGTGTAGAACAGCTTGCGCCGGTAGTGCCGCGGAACCTTGTCGATGAAGCTGGTAAGCTTCGGATGCAGCGTCGGCTCATGCAGGCACGAGAACCAGAACTCGCCGTCGCGCACATACGGCAGCAGCCGCAACGCGGCGTCCATGGTCTCGTCGCTCATGAAGTGGGTGACGTTGATGCCGGCGTAGTCATAGATGCAGAACGGGCAACGCAGGTTGCAGTTATCGACGATGTCCATCGCGATATGGAGCACCGGCTCGAACGCGGGGTTGACCGGTGTCGCCCGTTGCAGCGGACCGCTATCCTCGACCGGCCTGACGATGACCCGCCCACGCTCCTGCTCATCCAGCCAGCGGGGCAGGCGCGAGCGGAAGCCGTGCGCGCCGTCGCCGATCCCGGCTCCATGCAGGCCGTGGCGAAACCGGTCGGCGATCCCACTCGCCAGGACCTCATTGTCTCCGGAAAGCATGACCTCGTATCTGACCCGGCTTTCCGGCTGCGCGCGGCTCAACACCCAGCCCTCGACGTGACGTGCGCTGACATGGTCGAGCAGGCCGACATGGCCGGCCGCCTGTTGCGTCCGGCTCCTGCTCGCCCGTCCCTGGCGGCGCAAACGGGCCTCCAGCCATCTCGCAAGCATCATGATCCCTCTGCGTACCGCCGAACGGCGGCAGAATGGACCAGCGCCGCCACGGGTTCCAGGGCGAATCGGTGGCGCGGGCAGGAAGCTCCCGCTCAGGAGGCCCGGCGCAGCCTGGAGGCTCCGACCAGCAGGGCGCCGATGGCGCCCAGCGTGGCAATGGCGGCGGCGGGATGCAGCTGGGCTTCCAGCGCCAGGCTGGTCTTGCGCGTGAAGGGGTGCAGGCTGCTGCGCTCCGCCTCGTCCTCGCGCGGCTCATGGAGATTGTCGCGCCGGTCCTCGACACCTGGATTGCCGGTGGTCTGGGAGAATTTGCCGACCCTGGCGAGCATCTGGTCCATCAGGCCGGGGGCGAGGCGGTTGGCCACCACCAGCGACAATCCGCCGGCGCCACCGACGACGAGGTCGCGAACCGGATGCTCGCAGCCATGCAGGATCGCCCGTGCAACCAGATGGGGATGGTAGGCCGGCGGCGGATTGCGTGTGCCGGTGGCGCCGATCAGGTTGCGCGCATGTTCCATGAACAGGGTGTCGATCGCCGCCGGCTTGATCAGGCTCAGCGAGATCGGCTGGCGCTTGGCCTCGATTTCCCGGCGGAACGCCTCGGTGAAGCCCTTGACGGCGAATTTGGCGGCGCAATAGGTCCCCTGGAACGGAATGGCGACTTCGCCGAGCACGCTGCCGACATTGACGATGGCGCCGCCGCGTCCGGCGAGCGCGCCCGCCGCGACCAGGGTGCCGTGTACGGTGCCCCAATAGACCACGTCGAACAGGCGCTTCTGGTCACCGATCGGCACCTCGTCCAGCGCGCCATAGGCAAAGGACCCGGCATCATTCACCCAGCTGTCGATGCCGCCGAACACCGCCTGCGCATGCGCCAGGGCGGCCTCGAGCTGGCCATGGTCGGAGACGTCGGCCACCGCATATTCGGCCTCGGCACCCTGAGCGCGGAGTTCGTCCCTGATGTGGCCAAGCGCCTCCTCGTTGCGGGCGATGAGGAGCAGCCTGGCCCCCCGCCGCGCGGCCTCGCGCGCGGTCGCCAGCCCGATGCCGGAGGTGGCGCCGGTGAGGGCGATCGTCTGCTGGGCGAGGGGCTTGAGCTTGATACGCGACATCGATGGGGATCTCCGGATTTACCCCCGCAACACCGGCACCACGAAGCGAGTTGCCGGCTCGGCGCCTCA
>CAXTCT010000382.1:0-2614 GCA_964242565.1 uncultured Acetobacteraceae bacterium
CAGCCCGCACAGCCTGGCCAGGAGCCGGGCGGTGCGCCCGGCGCTGGAGAAGGCGGCCTGGCCCCGCAGGGACGCTGCATTGGGTGATGCGCTGTCGGATATGGTCATCGGATCCGGGCAAGAAGCGGACCGCGACGCGGCTGGCGCATCGCGGTCCTTTGGGTCTCGAAGCGCCGGCGATCAGTTCGCCGCGGTACGGAAGTCGAACATGTCGGTGAGGTCGCCGATGGCCGGCGAGTTGGTCGGCGCATAGGGGTTGGAGCTGGTGGTGACCGGGTTCGGCAGATTGTCGCGGCCGCTGTGCGAGATCGCCGGAAGATGCCAGTTGCGCTCGACAAACTTCAGGAACGAGACATGGTCGGAGTAGGTATGGGAGACATGGCCGCCGGTGGAATAGGGGGAGACCATGATCGCGGGGATACGGGTGCCGTCACCGAAATAATCGAGCGGCTGGATGTAGCCCGAGTCCCAGTAGCCGCCGCCCTCGTCGAAGGTGATCAGGATCGCGGTATGGGCCCAGAGCGTCGGGTTGGCCTTGATCTCGTCGACGACATGCTTGCTGAACGCCTCGAACAGGTCCAGCTTCGAGGAGGCGGGATGGCCGTCGAGCAGGCCGTCGGGCTTGATGATCGACACGGCGGGCAGGGTGCCGGCCGCAACGTCGGCATCAAGATCGGTCACGTCCTTCAGATGGGTCGTGCGCTGGGCCGCATCGGCCATGATCGAGGTCGAATACTGGAACGGGTTGCAGATGTTGCAGTAGATTCCGCCAACCTCGCTGTTCGGGTTCTTGACGTAGTTGTTCCAGCCGGCGCCGTAATATTTCCACGACACGTTGGCTTCGTTGAGGCGGTCGCCGATGGTGGCCACCGACGACGGCGGAATGGTGAAGGTCGAGGTGTTGATGGTGCCGTCGCCCAGGTAGCCGGGATTATAGTTGTTGAGCAGGTAATAGGCATTTTCCTTGCAGCGCGCCGGATGCTGGCCGTGCAACGAATTCAGGTAGCTCACGATGGGCTTCACGCCGGGATTGCGGTCATCCGAGCAGTTGGTGTAGCTGCCGCCCGAATAGCCATCCTGCTTGTACCAGTTGTTGGTGCCGTCCTGGGCATCGGGGTTTTCGATCTCGTTGCTCGGCGGCGTCGCGAAATGACCCTGTCCGTCGGAGTACCAGATCGCCAGCCCGGTGCCGAGGGCGATATGGTTGGCGCCGGTGCCGCCCATGACCGACTGGTGGAAATTGTCACTGATCGTGTAGGTGTCGGCGAGTGTCTTGAAGTAAGGCACATCGCCGGCGGCCATGTTGAAGAAGCCCATCGACGTCGAGCCTTCGCCCGTCGTCCTGTCGTTAAAGCCGGCGGCCTGCGCCGTGCCGTTGCCTCCGGTTCCGGTCGCCGTCTCCACCCAGGGGAACAGGTCCGACGCGCAGCCCGAAGGATTTTTCGCCGTGGCGTGGCTGACCGAGCAGTCGGTCTGCTGCCACATCTGGTAGAAGCGATGCACCGGGCTTGCGGTATAGCTGTCATAGGGCAGCGTCTTGCCGGTGATCTGGAACGGGCCGTTCGGCAGCGACGCGGCGTTGGTGATCCGGGTATCGACGCTTTCGCTCGGCAGGCCGGTCTGGCCCGTGGTCAGCAGCCTGTAGTCGGCCGGGTCGAGACCGTCATGCACCTGGTTCTCGAAGGCGGTCGCCGCGGCGAGGGTGGCGAAGGGCGGCGGGTTGGTGTCCGCGGCCTTGGACGGCGCGCCATCGGTAAGTGCCGCCGGCAGGATGGTGTAGGGGGTCTTGCTGGGCGGGGCGATCTGGTAGGCGCCCGGCTTGTTCGCGCTGTTCTGGGCGGCGTTGCCGAAATTCGGGCCGGGCGTGCCGTCCGCCTTGACGATGCCCTCGAACAGCAGGTTGTTCACCAGCTCGCCGTTGCGCGGCGTGTAGGTGGCGAACACATGGTCGAACGTGCGGTTCTCGCCGACGATGACGACGATGTGCTGGATGGCGGTTGCGGTCTTGACGCTGTTCTGATCCGCAAAGGCTGCCTGCATCGGCGCGGTTACCACCGATGTCATCGCCACGGCGGCGACGGCAGCCTGCATTGGAGATCTTGGACGCGTCCTGCTGCGTCTGCTCATGATTCTTCCTTGCGCGTTCTTCGGGGTTCAGTTCTGGAGACCAGACACAGCTTCTGCGCCGCACGGCATGGACGGGCCTCGTCAGGCCGTGGCGGGATGCTCTGCTCCAGTATCGATCCTGGTGGCTTCCCGGACGACGCGGGCTTCTTAGCCGCCGGACCGCGCGCTTTGCTAATGATCGAATTATGACACCGGGCTCATAATCGAAACGAGGGGAGATGCCTCGCGGCGATCCGCCTCATATCCTCAGAGCAGCACCAGGTCGTCGCGATGCACCATCTCGTCACGGCCGCGCCAGCCGAGCAGCTCCTCGATGGCGCCGGAACGATGTCCGGCAATGCGTTGTGCGTCGGCATGGCCATAGGCCGAGAGGCCACGCCCGAGCAGCCGGTCGCCCGGCCCGATGATCTCGATCAGGTCGCCGCGCTCGAACTCGCCCTCGATCGTCTGGACGCCCGCGGGCAGCAACGAACTGCCGCTGGCCAGC
>CAXTCT010000383.1:0-2601 GCA_964242565.1 uncultured Acetobacteraceae bacterium
ATGATGCCCGGCACCACCGGCGCGGTGATGCCGGCGGCAAGGCAGCGGTCGATGAACCGCAGATAGATGTCCGCCTCGAAGAAGAGCTGGGTGATCGCGCGGGTGGCGCCGGCGTCGAGCTTGCGCTTGAGGTTGTCGAGATCGGCCTGCGGGCTTTGCGCGTCGGGATGGATCTCCGGATAGGCCGCCACGGAAAGCTCGAAATCCGCGACCCGCTTGAGGCCTTCGACCAGTTCGGCGGCATTGGCATAGCCGTCGGCATGGGCCTCGAAACCGCCGCTCCCCTGGGCGTCGCCACGCAGGGCGACGATATGGCGTATCCCCTCATCCCAGTAGCGCCGCGCCACGTCGTCGACAGCGCCGCGCGAGGCGCCCGCGCAGGTGAGATGGGCCGCCGGCGTCAGCGTGGTTTCGCGCACCAGCCGGGCCACCGTGTCATGCGTGCGCGCCTGGGTCGAACCCGCGGCGCCATATGTCACCGAAACGAAACTGGGGCGGAGCGGCTCCAGCCTGCGGATGGCCGACCAGAGCTGGGCTTCCAGCGCCTCCGTGCGGGGCGGGAAGAACTCGAAGGACAGGATCGGCGACCGGTTGCCACCCGGGGCGGGCAGGCCCTGGATGCGCGGACCCGTCAGCCAGCGTTCCAGCGGCGCCAGGTCGGTGTCGTGAAGGCTGTCTGGCATCGGCAATGGTCCGGTTGGGAAAGGACGGGATGGCGGCGCGGCGGCCAAAACTAGCGTGGCGGCACCAGCGGCACAAATCTTGGCGCGGCTCCCACGTTGGACAAGGCTTCCACCGCGACGACCGGGGCATCCGCTCGGGGTAACGATTGCACGGAATGGTGCGCGTGTTAGAGAGATGGCTATGACCACCCGGTCATAGACGCACGGCAATGAGACGAACCGGGGATGATGATGCGCGCGGGAACGAGGGATCAAGCGAGGGCTGCGGGCACCGGCCCTGTCGTGCCGGCAGGCCGGTCCAGGCCGTCGGGCCGGTTCGGGTCGGTGGCCGTCATCACCGCGGCCGCTGTGATCTCTCTCAGCGGCTGCGCGACCAGGCCGACCGATCCGCAGGATCTCGCCGACTATAAGAGCAACAATGATCCGTTCGAGCCGAGCAACCGCTTCTTCTACAAGGTCAACGACAGCCTCGATCGCTACACGCTCAAGCCGGTGGCGAAGGCTTATGTCGCCGTCGTGCCGCAGCCGGTACGCACCGGCGTGCATCAGGCCCTGAGCAATTTCTCCGACCCGGTGGTGTTCTTCAACGACGTGCTCGAGGCCAAGCCGCGCCGCGCCGGCGACACCTTCATGCGCTACCTGATCAACTCGACGGTAGGCGTTGTCGGGATCTTCGACGTGGCGAAGGGCTGGGGCTATCCCGCGCACGAAGCCGACGGCGGCATGACGCTGGCGAGCTGGGGCGTGCCGTCGGGTCCGTATCTCTATCTGCTGGGACTTGGTCCGTCCTCGCCACGAGCACTCACCGGGTTCGGCATGGACATCGCCCTGTCGCCGCTGACCTATGTACCCCGCGGCTACGGCTTGCTGACCCTGAACTGGAGCCTCTACGGTATCGGCGTCGTCGATGCGCGGTCGCAGGTGCTGGATGAGCTCGATCAGATAAATCGCGATGCGCTCGATCCGTACGCTACCCTACGCAGCCTCTACCGGCAGCATCGGGCGGCGCAGGTCGCAGCCATGCGTCAGGACAACCGGATGACCACGCCCGACTGGTACCCTCAACGATGACTGGCAACGATGACTGGTTCACCCAATGATCAGGGCTGACACGATGCTCACCTCCATGACGCGCCGAAAAATTCTCGTCCTGCTTGGAGCGGGCTGTGCCGCGGCCCTGACCTCGCGCTTCTCGCCGGCGAAGGCGCAGGACGGCCGCGACATCGCCTTCGTGCGCCAACTCAGCGAGAAGCTGATCGCGATCATCAACGGCCCCGGCTCCCTGGCCGAGAAGCGCCAGCAGATCCTGCCGCTGATCGACCAGAATGTCGATGTGGACGGCATTGCCCGCTTCTGCCTCGGCCGCTACTGGCGCACCGCGACACCGGAACAGCAGCAGAAATTCCTGACATTGTTCCATCATGTGCTGCTCAACAGCATCACCGGCAAGCTCGGCGACTATCAGGGCGTTCGCATCTCGACCGGTTCGAGCACGCCGCGCGGCAACGGGCTCACCGCCGTCGACACCATGATCGACCGTCCGGGCCAGCCGCAGGCCAATGTGCAATGGGTGATCGCCGAGGTCGCGGGCACTCCGAAAGTGGCGGACGTGATCGGCGAGGGCGTGAGCCTGAGCATCACCCAGCGCGGCGATTACTCGAGCTATCTCCAGCGCAACGGCAACAATATCGACGCCTTGCTCAAGGCCATGGAACGCCAGGCGGCGCACGCCTCGTAGAAGCCGGGCCGGGTTGCGAGTCCGCCAGCCGCCGCGCCAACCGCCCCGCTAAACGCCCCGCTAAACGCGAAGGCTCTCGTATACGAGCATGGCGTGCCCGGCGCGGTCGAACCGGCCGGTCACGTTCATGCCGATGCCGCCCAGGATCATGCGGGAGCCGAAGTTGCCTTCACGGGCCAC
>CAXTCT010000384.1:0-2592 GCA_964242565.1 uncultured Acetobacteraceae bacterium
ACGGCGATGCGGCCCGGCACGTCGATGCCCTCGCGCTGCGCGCGCAGCAAGGCGCCGACCGCAAGATCGTCATTGGCGAAAAACAGCGCATCCAGCTCCGGCGTTTTCGCCAGCGCCTCCAGCAGCTTGTCGCCGCCCAGTCCGGGGCTCGATTTTTCCGCGTGGCTATAGGGCGGACGCCGCTGCAGGCCCGCGCGCATGATGGCGCGGTCAAAACCCTTGAAGCGTTGCGCCGCGCGGTAGTCGGCCTCCAGCCGGCCGCCGATGAAGCCGATCTGGCGGTAGCCGCGCGCGATCAGATGCTCGCCCATGGTCTCCCCTGCCCGGAGATGCGACAGCCCGACATTCATGTCGATGGGCCTTGGCCCATACTCCATGATCTCGACCACCGGCCGGCCGCAACCTTGCAGCACGCGCCGGGTCGGCTCGGCATGACGCAGCCCGGCCAGGATGAGCCCGGCCGGCGACCAGCCCAGCAGCGTCGAGACCAGCTCGGCCTCGCGGGCCAGATCATACTGCGTGTTGCCCAGCAGCATTTGATACTGCTCGGCTTCCAGCACCTCCTGGATTCCCTGGATCACCTCGATGAAAACCGCATTCGACAGCGACGGCACGATCACCGGGATGATGCGGCTGTCCGCGGATGCCAGGGCGCCGGCGAAGCGGTTCGGCACATAGCCGAGTTCGGTCACCGCGATCCCGATCTGCGTGCGCAGCGCCACTGAGACGCTGTGCGGCGCGTTCAGGGCGCGTGAGACCGTGATCGGCGCGACACCCGCACGCTCGGCGACATGCTTGAGCGTCACGGCGCCTTCATGGACGCGCCTGCGGCCCGCTGTTTGGTTCGTGATCATGCGGCGACAGCTTATCCAGGGAAGCGTGGTTGCGCTACCATCCGTTTGCCGTCTATGGTTGCGCTACCATCGGTCAACCGGTGGCAGAGCGTGCTGAACCTAAAGAAGCATGCCTCATCAATCGGGGATCTGTCCGGGAGACGGCTCGATGCCGCATGACATGACGACGCAGGGCGCCTACCAGGCGCTCGGCATCACCAAGAATTTCGCGACCGTCGCGGTGCTGCGCGGCGTCAGCCTGTCTCTGCGCCCTGGACGGGTGCATACGATGATGGGCGAGAACGGCGCCGGCAAATCCACCTTGTTCAAGATCCTGTCGGGGCTGATCCGTCCGACCGCTGGCCGGCTCCTGCTTGGCGACCTCGAGCTTTCGCTCGGCAGCCCGATGGCGGCCCATACCCACGGCATCTATCTGGTGCCGCAGGAACCCGCCCTGATGCCCGAACTGAGCGTGGCCGAGACGATGTTCGTGGGCCAGTTGCCGACCGCCAGCCGCATGCTGCCGCGCATCGACTGGGCACAGGCACGCCGGCGCGCGGGCGACGCCCTG
Organism: uncultured Acetobacteraceae bacterium; assembly: GCA_964242565.1. Taxonomy (GTDB): domain Bacteria; phylum Pseudomonadota; class Alphaproteobacteria; order Acetobacterales; family Acetobacteraceae; genus Lichenicoccus. Next base: position 1,405 of record CAXTCT010000384.1, read on the forward strand.
GCCTCGCTTGGACTGGATATCGACGTCGATCAGCAGGCCCGGCATCTGTCGATCGCGCAGCAGCAGCAGGTCGAATGCGCCAAGGCCTTGCTGCGCGGCTGCCGGGTGATCCTGTTCGACGAACCGACCTCGCCGCTGACCACGCACGAGGTCGAGCATCTGTTCGGTATCATGCGCCGGTTGCGCGACGACGGCTGCACGCTCGGTTTCATCAGCCACCGCATGGATGAGGTGCTCGACATCAGCGACGACATCAGCGTCCTCCGCGACGGGGTGCTGGTCGACAGCGTCGAGCGCGCGGAGTTCGATCGTGTGCGGCTGATGTCGCAGATGGTCGGACGCGAGATGCGCGTGATCCCGCGCCGCAACTGGACTTCGGCCACCGGCACGACCGCGCTCCGGGTTGAGGCGCTGGGCCATGAGCCGCGCTTCCGCGGCATCGGCTTCACCCTGCACAAGGGCGAGATCCTCGGCCTGGCCGGGCTGGTCGGCGCCGGACGCACCGAGATCGCCGAGACGATCTTCGGCATACGTGCGCGCGATGCGGGGCGTATCACCCTGGGCGAGGAGGACATCTCCGGCCTGTCCACCCACGCGATCATCCGCAAGGGGCTGGTCTATGCCCCGGAGGATCGCGCGCGCCATGGCGCCGTGCTGCCGATGACCATCGCCGAGAACCTGACGTCCGGCCTGCTCGACCGCGTCCGCCAGCGCTTCGGCCTGATCGACCGTGCCCATGAGGACAGCATCGGCACCGAGACCGTGGCGCAGTACCGCGTCCGCTGCGCCGGCATCGAGCAGACCCTGCGCCAGCTGTCAGGGGGCAACCAGCAGAAGGTCGTGTTCGGGAAATGGATGGGCCTGTCGCCGAAGGTCGCGATCCTCGACGAGCCGACGCGCGGCGTCGATGTGGGCGCCAAGGACGAGATCTACGAGCTGATCGAGGGATTGGCGAAGGCGGGCATGGCGATCCTGGTGATCTCATCGGAGATGGAGGAGCTGGTCCGGCTCTGCGACCGCATCCTGTCCGTGTACGAAGGCCGCATCGTCGCCGAACTCAGCGGTGATCAGATCACGCCGGACCGCGTGGGACATTCCTATCTCAGCCATGCCGGGGCCGCATCATGAAGCCTGCGGCCCTGCGGGACATGGCGCTGCCGCAGGCGCCGCCCCGGCTCGCGGCTCCGC
>CAXTCT010000385.1:0-2591 GCA_964242565.1 uncultured Acetobacteraceae bacterium
AGCCATGCTCGCAGTTGGAAAGGCATTTCGCTTCCAGCAGGCGCACCGGCGCGTCCGGCCGCTCGGCCAGCAGGCGTGCGAGCCGCCGGTGCAGGCGAGCCCCGAGATCGGTCCGGCAGGTGGTGCAGACATGCAGGACGGCAGCGGCCTCGGTCATCTTGGCTCATCATGGTTGCCGGCCCGGTGAACGGCCGGGCGCGGAAATGCTAGGACTAGGGCATCATGCCCGAACCCGTCAAAACGACCTCACTGGCCCTCATCCTCGGCGGCGCGCGATCCGGCAAGAGCCGGTATGCCGAGGGGCTGGTGACGGCCCTGCCGCCGCCCTGGATCTATGTCGCGACCGGTGCGCCCCATGACGACGAGATGCGGCGGCGCATCGCCGCCCACCGGGACCGGCGCCGTGCCGGCTGGATCACGGTCGAGGCGCCGCTGGCTCTGGCGGCGGCCCTGGACGAGGCGGAGGCGGCGCCGGTGCCGGTCGATTGCCTGACCCTGTGGCTGACCAACGTGATCCTCGGCGCGCATGACCTCGCCCACGCGACACGGGCGCTCGACGATGCGCTCGACCGGCGGCGCGGCGCGACGGTGCTGGTCGCCAGCGAGGTCGGACTCGGCATCGTGCCGGAGAATGCGCTGGCCCGGCGCTTCCGCGACGAGGCCGGGTTGCTGCACCAGCGTATCGCCGCTCGTGCGGACCGGGTCATGCTGGTCGCCGCCGGCCTGCCGTTGACCCTGAAGGATATTTGCCCATGAGCCAGGCCGATGACGCCCCGGCCGATGACGCCCAGGCCGATGACGCCCAGGCCGATGACGCACGCCACAGGCTGCGCATGGAGAAGCGCAAGGCGGTGCAGGATCGCGAGGTGGCCGCAAAGACCATCGAGCGGAAGGGCCTGCTGATCGTCCATACCGGTCCGGGCAAGGGCAAATCCACCGCCGCCATCGGGCTGATGCTGCGCATGATCGGACGCGGGCGGAACACCGCCATGGTGCAGTTCATCAAGGGTGCGTGGGAGACCGGGGAGCGCCGCGTCCTCGAAGGCTTCGGCGCCCAGGTCGAGTGGCACACGATGGGCGAAGGCTTCACCTGGGAGACACAGGACCGCGCCCGCGACGTCGCCGCCTGCCGCCGTGCCTGGGACGTGTCATGCGGACTGCTGGCGCGGGAGGATCTTTCGCTGCTGGTGCTGGACGAGCTCAACATCGCGTTGCGCTACGAGTATCTCACGCTCGACGAGGTGCTCGAAGCCATCGCGCGACGGCCGCCGATGATGCATGTGGTGGTCACCGGACGCAACGCGAAGCCCGCCTTGATCGAGGCCGCCGACCTGGTCACCGAGATGACCGCCCTGAAGCATCATTTTGCCGCCGGCGTCAAGGCGCAGGAAGGCATCGAGTTCTGATGCCGCGGGCGCTGATGATACAGGGCACCGGCTCGTCGGTCGGCAAGTCCGTGATCGTGTCGGGCCTGGCGCGCGCGCTGACGCGGCGCGGGCTGGCGGTGCGTCCGTTCAAGCCGCAGAACATGTCGAACAACGCCGCCGTCACGTCCGAGGGCGGCGAGATCGGCCGTGCGCAGGCGTTGCAGGCGCGCGCCTGCGGCGTGCCGCCGAGCGTACACATGAACCCGGTTCTGCTCAAGCCGCAGAGCGAGACCGGCGCGCAGCTCGTGGTCCAGGGCCGGGTGCGGGGCAATCATCGGGCACGCGACTATCAGCTTCTCAAGCCCTCGCTGATGCCGCGGGTTCTGGAAAGCTTCCGCATCCTGCAGGCGGAGGCGGATATCGTGCTGGTCGAAGGCGCGGGCAGTGCCTCGGAGATCAACCTGCGCGCCGGCGACATCGCCAACATGGGATTCGCGCGCGCGTCCGGCACGCCGGTGGTGCTGCTCGGCGACATCGACCGCGGCGGCGTGATCGCCAGCCTGGTCGGCACGAGGACGGTGCTGGATGCCGAGGATGCCGCGATGATCAGGGGTTTCATCGTCAACCGGATGCGCGGCGATGCCTCTCTGTTCGACGCGGGCATGGCCAGCATCGCGCACCTGACCGGCTGGCAACCGCTCGGGCTGGTGCCGTTCCTGGATGCCGTGCGCGCGCTCCCCGCCGAAGACGCAGCCGACCTCGCCGGCACGCACGCGCGCGCAAGCGGATTACGCATCGCCGTGCCGATGCTGCCGCACATCGCCAATTTCGACGATCTGGATCCGCTGGCGGCCGAGCCGGAGGTCTCGCTGATGATGATCCCGCGTGGGCAGCCGCTGCCGGCGCCATGCGACCTGGTGATCCTGCCGGGATCGAAGGCGACCATGGCCGATCTCGCCGTCCTGCGGGCCGAAGGCTGGGATATCGACCTGCGCGCGCATCATCGTCGCGGCGGCCGCGTCATCGGGCTCTGCGGCGGCTATCAGATGCTCGGGACGCGCATCGCCGACCCGCAAGGGATCGAGGGCATTCCCGGGGAGGCCGAAGGGCTCGGACTGCTCGCCGTCGAGACCATGCTCACGGCGCACAAGCGGCTGGCGATGGTCCAGGGCGTGGTCGCAGGCGATGGCGAGGCGGCGGTGCAGGGCTACGAGATGCACATGG
>CAXTCT010000386.1:0-2571 GCA_964242565.1 uncultured Acetobacteraceae bacterium
CTCCCCGGGGGTAAGCAGGGCCAGCTTGTTGGCCGCGCCGCGCTCCTTGAACGAGCCGATCGCCTGGAGATTTTCCAGCTTGAGGGTGACCGCGGCGCCGGTCGCGCGCGACAGCGCGTCCGAGACGATCGTGGGGGTGCGGATGACGCGGCCCTCGATCCGCCGCGCCGCCGCGCGGACATCCTCGAGGTCGATCGGGCGCGCCGGCGGGTTGACCAACGCCGGATCAGCCGTAGCTGATGGCGAGAATCTCGTAGCTGCGGTCGCCGCTCGGGGCCGGCACCGAGACGGTGTCGCCCTTCTTCTTGCCGATCAGCGACTTGGCCAAGGGCGAGGACACCGACAGCAGGCCCGACTTGATGTCCGCCTCGTAGACGCCGACGATCTGGTAGGTGGCCTCCTTTTCCGTTTCCTCGTCGACCAGGCTGACCTGGGCGCCGAACTTGACATGGTCGCCGGACAGGGTCGACGGGTCGATCACCTCGACCGACGAGACGATCTCCTCGAGCTCCTGGATGCGGCCCTCGACAAAGGATTGCCGGTCCCGCGCCGCATGATATTCGGCGTTTTCCGAAAGATCGCCGTGGCTGCGCGCTTCGGCGATGGCGCGGATGATGGCCGGGCGTTCCTCGCTCCTGAGCTTGCGGAGTTCATCTTCCAGCCGCTGCAGACCACGGCCGGTCATCGGAAATTTCTGCAAAGGGCCAGTCCTTGGTAGGGAAAAGGTTGGGGAAGGGTTGGAGGTTGGACAAGAAGTTGCGGCGATCCGGACCGCTGCGGGGTCCGGAAGCGGGGGTCTGCTCAGAAGGATCCACGAAAATAGGACTGAAGCGGTGCCACTTCAAGCGGGCCTTCCCGAAGGGCTGCGATCGCATGCACCGCGGCCCGCGCCCCGGCGGTGGTGGTGTAATGCGGCACCCCATGCGTCAGGGCGGAGCGGCGGATGTCGAAGCTGTCGGCCACCGACTGCGCGCCGGACGCCGTGTTGACCACCATCTGCACCTCGCCGTTGCGTATCGCGTCCACGCAATGGGGACGTCCTTCCAGCACCTTGTTGACCACGGAAACGGCGATGCCGGCCTCGCGCAGGCGGGAAGCGGTGCCGCGCGTCGCCAGGATCGAGAAGCCCATCTCCGACAGCCGGCGGGCCAGCGAGGCGAGCACCGGCTTGTCGCCGTCACGGACCGAAAGAAACACCGTGCCGGCCTGCGGCAGCCTGACCCCGGCGCCGAGCTGGGACTTGGCGAAGGCGCGCTCGAAGCTCGAATCCAGCCCCATCACCTCGCCGGTGGAACGCATCTCCGGGCCGAGGATGGTGTCGACGTTGCTGAAGCGGGCAAACGGGAACACCGCCTCCTTGACCGCGACATGCGGGGCGATGGCGCGGTCGTCGAGCCGGAATCCCGACAAGGGAGCGCCGGCCATGACCCGGGCGCCGATCTTGGCCACCGCGACCCCGGTCGCCTTGGCCACGAACGGCACCGTGCGCGAGGCGCGCGGATTGACCTCGAGGACATAGATGTCGTGGCCCTTGATCGCATATTGCACGTTCATCAACCCGACGATGCCGAGCTCGCGCGCCATCGCGGCGGTCTGTTCCTTGAGCTCGTCGACGATGGCCGGGGACAGCGAATAGGGCGGCAGCGAGCAGGCGCTGTCGCCGGAATGGATGCCGGCCTCCTCGATATGCTCCAGGACGCCCGCGACATAAACCTCGCTGCCGTCGCAGATGCAGTCGACGTCGGTCTCGATCGCGTCGTTGAGGTAGCGGTCGATCAGCACCGGACCCGAGGCGATGTCGATGCCGGCGAGCTGGAGCGCCACGCGCATGTAGCGCGCAAGGCCGGCACGGTCATGGACGATCTCCATCGCCCGTCCGCCGAGCACATAGGAGGGCCGCACCACCACGGGGTAGCCGATACGCTCGGCGATGGCCTCGGCCTCGGAGGCGGAGCGGGCGATGCCGTTCTCCGGCTGGCGCAGGCCGAGCTTGCGCAGCAGCGCCTGGAAGCGCTCGCGATCCTCGGCGCGGTCGATCGCATCGGCCGGCGTGCCCAGGATCGGGATGCCGGCGCGCGCCAGCGCCTGCGACAGCTTGAGCGGGGTCTGGCCGCCATACTGGACGATGCAGCCGAGCACGATGCCGCGCTCCTGCTCGCGTCGTATCAGGGCGATCACGTCCTCGGCGGTGAGGGGCTCGAAATACAGCCGGTCGGAGGTGTCGTAGTCGGTGCTGACGGTCTCGGGGTTGCAGTTGACCATGATGGTCTCGAATCCGGCCTCGCGCAGCGCATAGGCGGCATGGACGCAGCAATAATCGAACTCGATGCCCTGGCCGATCCGGTTCGGGCCGCCGCCGAGGATGACGATCTTCCGCCGGTCGGTCGGATCGCTCTCGCAGGCCGGGGTGCCGAAGCCGCCCTCGTAGGTCGAGTACATGTAAGGCGTGATGGAGGCGAACTCGGCGGCACAGGTGTCGATGCGCTTATAGACCGCGCGCACGCCGAGCTGTTCGCGCAGAGCCTGAACCTCCTCCGTCGTGCGGCCGCCGAGCACGCCCAGCCGCTGGTC
>CAXTCT010000387.1:0-2568 GCA_964242565.1 uncultured Acetobacteraceae bacterium
GCCATGGGCGTCCTGGTCGATCGAGACCAGCTCCTGCCCGGTGCGGAGTTCGACCAGGCCGGGCCATCTCGCCAGGCCCTCGCGGAGGGTCGCCTCCATCGTCGGCTGATGGAAGAAGGCCATTCCCGGCAGGCCCTGGCGGCCACGGCCGTCGAGCGTGCAGCTCAGGAAGATCCGGTTGCGGTTGTGGAAATGCATGGTCACGCCGGGGCTCATGTGGAGCATGATCGGCTCCAGCAGCCCGACGCCCTGCCAGACACGCAACGCGTCCTCGTCGATGGCGATGGCGCGCTGGCGTGGATAGACCGCCATCTCGCGCTCGACGACCATGGTCCGGATGCCTCTCGATCCGAGCAGGTTGGCCGCCGTGGCGCCGGTCGGTCCCAGCCCTATGATGACGATGTCGGCGTCGAAGGCGGGCTCATTCACCTGATCTTCTCGACGCACAGCCTGAACAGGGGCTTCCAGCTTACCCGCGCCTCGACACCGGCCTGGGCGAGCAGAGCGTGCCACTCCTGCGGGCGGAAGGCGCGCGCCACGGAAGTCTGCCCGTCCTCGCGCACGATCCGGTGCCAGCGTGCCAGGCGCGCGGTCAGGCCGAAGGCGTGAAAGGCGACGGGGTGGCGATGCAGATCGTTGACGAACCAGCCGCGCGCCGCCGTCCGTTGCATCCACTGGACGAAGCGGATCACCTGCGCGTCGGTCAAATGATGGGTGAACAGCGAGCTGACCACGAAATCGACAGGTCCGCCGTGGCCGAACACGTCGCCGGTCAGATACTCGATCGCCATCGCCGCCGGGGTCCTGGCGTGAGCCGCGTCGGCGCTGCGCGGGTTGAGGTCGATCCCGGACAGGCGGGCATCGAGGCCGCGATGGTCCGACCAGCGGCGTATCCGTCGCAGCAGGTCGCCCTCGCCGCTGCCGACATCGAGAATCGAGATCACGCTCCCTCGCGGCAGCGTACGTGTCGCGCGATGCAGGAAGCCGATGGTGGGGCCGTGCGCCAGCAGCACCCGGCTGACCGAGGCGAGGTCGTCCATGACCTCGGCGAACAGTTCGGCCCCGACATCGTCGCCGTCGAGGATCTCGGGACCAGGCGCGCGCGCCGAGAGGTCGATCATGCGGCGCGATGGAAGCGGAAGCTTTCGGCCACCATGCCGGGGCCGAACGCCATGCCGAGGCCACGCCCGCCTTCGCCGCCGCCTCTAACCTGGGCCATGATCCGGGCGAGCACGAACATCACCGTCGCCGAGGACATGTTGCCGCAATCATGCAGCACCGCGCGCGAATGGCGCAGCGCGTGGCGGTCCAGCGACAGGCCGATCTCGACCGCGTCGAGCACGGTGCGTCCACCGGCATGGACGGCCCACAGGTCATAGGCCTGGGTGCCTTCCCCGCGCAGCAGCCCGCCATCGCCACCGCCGGCTCCGGAGCCATCGCCTTCGAGTTCGGCGCGCAGCATGGCCGCGATCCGGCCCGGCACCTTGCCGGACAGATGCATGTCGAAGCCCTGGTCGCCGATATGCCAGGTGATCAGGTCGGCGCTTCCGGGGAGGACGACGCTGCGGAAATCGTCGATCGCGAGGCCGGCCGGATCGGCCGTCACCAATGCCGCCGAGGCGCCGTCCGCGAACAGCATGAAGGACAGCACGGTCTCCAGGTCGGAGGTCTCCTGCAGATGCAAGGTGCTCAGTTCGCAATTGACCACCAGCACGCGCGCCGCAGGATCGGCGCGCACGGTGTCGCAGGCCACGCGAAGGGCAGGGACGGCAGCCGAGCAGCCCATGAAGCCGATCAGCGTGCGCCCCACATTGGCCGGCAGGTCCAGCGCTTGGGCGATATGCAGATCGAGCCCCGGGGCGGTGAAGCCCGTGCAGGAGGCGGCCACGACATGGGTGATGCGATGCCGTTCCCCCCCAAGGTCGAGGGCATCGATGGCACGCAGCGCCAGGGCCTTCGCGAGGGGCGCATACAGACGCATCCTGGCCGCCGTGCTTGGGAAGGCGCCGCGCCTGTAGAAGCCGTCGGCATCGACTTCGCCGGCCTCGAGATCGCCTGGACGGAAGTTCGAGTAGCGGTGCGCGATCCCCGAGCGCTCGGCCATGCGGTCGAAGATCGTCCGGGCGCGGTCATCGGCAAGCAGGGTGCGGGCGAAGGCGAGGAATGGCAGATGCACGTCCTGCCCGGGTACGGCGGTGCCGATCCTGTTGATATGCGGCGTGGTCATGAGGTCTCCGAGGGCGAGGCGCGTCGTGCGACCAGCGTGGCGTTCAGGCCGCCAAAGGCAAAGGAGTTCGAGATCGCGACATCGATGGCGTATTCGCGTGCGCGGTTCGGCACGCAATCGATGTCGCATTCCGGATCCGGCGTGGTGAAGCCGGTCGTCGGCGGCAGGATGCCATGTCGCAGCGCCAGCACGGTGGCGGCCAGTTCGAGCGCGCCGCTCGCGGTCATGCAATGGCCCAGCATCGACTTGGTCGATGACACCGCGATCCGGTCGAGCCCGGCGCCGAACACCGCGCGCAGGGCCGCGACCTCGGTGCGGTCGTTCATCCGGGTGCCGGTGCC
>CAXTCT010000388.1:0-2563 GCA_964242565.1 uncultured Acetobacteraceae bacterium
GGCAGCGTCATCTGCGGCAGCGCCGGCACCGGCGCGGGCGTCGGCGGGCTGACCGCGCGCGACGGCGCCGGCGGGCTCGGCACCGGCGGCGGCGCCCGCACCGCATCGGGCGACGGCGCGGCCAGCTTGGGCGGCAGCTTCAGCGGCGGCAGCGGGGCCGGCTGCACCTCCGGGGGGGGTGGTGCAGGCGGTGGCGGCGGGGGTGGCGGCGGCGGCTCCTCGATCGGCCGATGTTCCGGCGGCACCGGGCTGGGCGGCGCGGGATTGGGCAAAGGCGCCGGAGGACGCGGCTGCGGGGTCGCGTGGTCGGCCTTCCGCGACGCCGCCGGAGGCCCGGTGAAATCCATCTCCACGGCGGGCGGCTCCGGTGGCTCCGGGGGCTTGGCGATCGGCATCACCGGGATCAGCGACAGCAGCCCCAGCAGATGCGGCCCGCCCGATACCCAGGCACCCCGCCGCAGCAGCGGGTCGGGATATCGTTGGTGGCGCGAGCCGGCGGCCATGCGGAAAGGCTAATGCCCGGCCTGGGCCGGAGCGGCAGGCTGGGAACCGGCAGGTTGGGCACCGGCAGGTTCGCCACCGGTCGGCTGTTCGGCCAGCAGGGCGACATGGGTGAAGCCGCCGGAGGTGATGCGGCCCATCACCTCCATCACCCGGCCGTAATCGATATGCTGGTCGCCGCGCACGAAGATCCGGTGCGCCGGGTCGTTCTGCGAAGCCGCCTGCAGCTTGGCGACCAGCCCGTCGGTGGTCACCGCGTCGTCGCCGAGATACAGCGAGCCGTCCGCCTTGATGGTCACGGTGATCGGCTTGGTGTCGGCATTGACCTGCTGTGCGCTGGTCTTGGGCAGGTCGACATTGACGCCGCTGGTCATCAGCGGTGCGGTGACCATGAAGATGATCAGCAGCACCAGCATCACGTCGACCATCGGCGTGACGTTGATCTCCGACATCGGCTTGTAGCGGCCGCGGCTGCCGCCGCGACGTCCCGGTCCGAGCGATGCGGCCATGGTCCTACAGCCTTTCTTCGGACTGGCGCGACAGGATCGCGCCGAACTCGGTGCCGAACGCCTCCAGCCTGGCGGCGAATCGCGACAGGTCCGAGTTGATCTTGTTGTACGCCAGCACCGCCGGGATGGCCGCGACCAATCCGATCGCGGTCGCGAACAGCGCCTCGGCGATGCCGGGGGCGACGACGCTGAGATTGGTGTTGTGCATCGCCGCGATCGCCGAGAAGGAATGCATGATGCCCCAGACGGTGCCGAACAGCCCGACAAAGGGTGCGACCGATCCCACCGAGGCCAGGAAGATCATCCAGCGCTCGAGCCGTTCCATCTCGCGGGTGACGGTGATCGCCATGGCCCGGTCGACGCGCTCCTGGACGCTGCCCCGGCTCAAATCGATGCCCTTGACCCGAGCCGAGCGCCGCCACTCGCCCATCGCCGCGCCGAACACGGCCGCGATCGGATGCGCGGGCTTGGCGCCTTCGGTCTCGTACAAATCGTCGAGGCTGCCGCCGGACCAGAAGCGGTCCTCGAAGCCGGCGGCCTGCCTGTTGGCCCGGCGCATCGACATCGTCTTCTCGAAGATGATCGCCCAGACCCAGACGCTGGCCGCGATCAGGCCGATCATTACCAGCTTGACGACGAAGGAGGCCTGGATGAACAGGCCCCATAGTGAAAGATCCCCGGCGGCCTGAGCCCCAAGATTAACGGCGTCAACCGCGCGATCCAAATGCGCCTCCTTCAAGTCTCAAGAAATCAGGGCCCCCTCAGAAGATCCGAACCGGTCCGGCGGCACTTCCTTAGAGGGTTCGCGGCCAAAGCAGAAGCAAACTCCGCTCAGTCACGAAACGAATTATTCGGAGTCCCCGCTGACGAGGCGGCCGAGCACATCGCGCCATCGCTGCGGAATCCGGGCCGGCCGCAGGTCGGCGATCCGGATGCAGGCCAGTTCCACCTCCAGATCGGCCGCGACCGCCTCATTGGCGGTGATGCGATGCCGCATGCGCAGGCGCGCCCCGCCCAGTCCGCGCAGCCAGGTCGTCACCGTCACCAGGTCATCCAGGCGAACCGGGCTGCGATAGCTGATCTGCAGGTTGCGGACAAAGAAACCAAGCCCGAAATCGGCTTCCAGCGCGGACACGGGTGCTCCCAGGAAGCGCATCGCCTCGGTGCGCCCGCGCTCGGCGAAGGCGAGGTATCTCGCATGATACACGACGCCGCCGGCGTCGGTGTCCTCGTAATAGACCCGGAAGGCGATGTCATGGCGCCGCATCGGTCATCCTCCGTCCAGCAGGTCGAGCTGGCCCGGTTGCGGCGCGGGGGGCACCAGCCCGAGATGCTTCCAGCCGCGCTCGCCCAGCATCCGGCCGCGACTCGTGCGCATGATCAGCCCCTCCTGGATCAGGAACGGCTCCACCACGTCCTCCAGCGTATCGCGCGCCTCGGCCAGTGCCGCGGCCAGCGTCTCGACCCCGACCGGACCGCCATGGTGATACTCGGCGATGCGCCGCAGATAGCGCCGGTCCATCGCGTCCAGACCGAGGCTGTCGACCTCGAGG
>CAXTCT010000389.1:0-2559 GCA_964242565.1 uncultured Acetobacteraceae bacterium
GCTCCTTGGGCGCGCCTCCCGGGCCCGGCTCCCGGGCTTACTAGTAGATGGCGCGATCCCGGCGTCAACAAGGAGAACCCAATCATGGCCGACCGCGATGTTCGACTGACCGCACTGGCCCATGGCGGCGGTTGTGGCTGCAAGCTGTCGCCTGCGGTGCTGCGGCAGATCCTCGCCGACATGCCGATGGCGGGACCGTTCGCGAACCTGCTGGTGGGCACCGAGACCGGGGACGACGCGGCGGTGTATCGCCTCAACGACAGCCAGGCGCTGGTCGCCACCACCGATTTCTTCATGCCCGTCGTCGATGATCCCTATGATTTCGGACGCATTGCCGCGACCAACGCGCTTTCCGACATCTATGCGATGGGCGGCACGCCGATCATGGCGCTGGCCATCGTCGGCATGCCGCTGGGCAGGATCAGCATCGAGAGCATCAGGGGCATCATCGCCGGTGGCGCCGCGGTCTGTGCGGCGTCGGGCATTCCTGTCGCGGGCGGCCATTCGATCGACAGCCCCGAGCCGATCTATGGCCTGGTGGCGATGGGCCTGGTGCATCCGGACCGGCTGATGCGCAACAGCACCGCTCGCGCGGGCGACCGGCTGATCCTGACCAAGGGCCTCGGCATCGGGATCTACAGCGCGGCACTCAAGCAGGGCCGCCTCGAGCCAGCCGGATATGACGCGATGATCGCCTCGGCCACGCAGCTCAATGCCGTGGGCGCGAGCCTGCCGGATTGCGCGGGGGTGCATGCGGTGACCGACGTGACCGGCTTCGGGTTGCTCGGACATGTGCTGGAGCTATGCCGCGGCTCCCACCTCGCGGCGAATTTGCGCATGGATGAGATTCCGCTGCTCGCCGGGGTCACGGGCCTGGCGCGGGACGGGCTGAAGACCGGCGCGGCCACGCGGAACTGGGCCAGCTACGGAGATGATGTGCGGCTCGCCCCTGGCGTGGCGGAATGGCAGCGCGACCTGCTGTGCGATCCGCAGACCAGCGGCGGGCTGCTGATCGCGGTGTCGGCGCGCCATGCCGACGTGGTCCTGCAACGCGTGCGGCAAGCCGGCTTTGGCTCGGCGGCCATGGTGGGCGAAATCGTCGCCGGGCCGGCAAGCATTCAGGTCATCTGAGTGAGCGCTGGTCGGAGCAGACGGCTCCGACGAGGCCGGAAAGCGTGATCAAGGAGATCGGCCGCGTCATCGCTTCCGTTGCATGGCCTGCGCTGCTGCCGTTAGGCTCATGGCCGTCCCTGTTGCGCCGGAGTATAACCCCGTGGCGATCGACCGTAATCCTGAAGCTGCATCATTTCGATTGAAGCCGTGCCTGGCCTGAATGTCTCAAGGCGCGCCATGCTGCTCGGCGCCGCAATCCTGTCACAGGGACAGCCCGCGCTGGCGGCGGATATGGAAATTCGCCGCGCCCGCCAGCCGCCGCTGAAACTGACCGGCAAGACATGCGCGCTCGTCGTGATCGACCTCCAGGTCAGCAATGAGCGCGAGCCGTTCACGCCCTACAGCTTTGCCGACGTGGTTCGCAACGCGAAGCGGGTCGCCGCCGCGGTTCGCTCGTCCGGCGGGATGGTCGCCCACACGCATGTGATCGTGGCGGACATGCTCAAGCTGCCCTCCGATGTGACCTTGCCTGCCGCCGCACCGGATAAGGGCGGCGCAGGATTTCCACCGGACGCCGAGCCGGCGCCGGGCGACATCATCATCACGAAACGGCAATGGGGTGCTTTTTATGCGACCGACCTCGATCAACAACTTCGGCGGCGAGGCATCCGCACGTTGCTGATTGCGGGAGTCGCCACCGAGTTCGGCGTGGAATCCACGGTGCGGGCCGCGTACGACCAGGGTTACGCGCTCGTGTTCGTGGAAGACGCCATTTCCGGCGCGAAAGCGAAATCCAACGCGATGTTCATGAACAACCTGTTCCCGCTCATGGGCCACGTGCGCCGGTCGGCCGAGGTCGCCGCCGCCCTCTCGCCGGCCTGACATCTTCTCATCGCGCCGTTCGCCTCACCAGATCGTCAGAACAAAGGAGATCGTCGTGAATACGCCTCCGCCGGCCGATGAGGGAGGCATTGGCGCCATCGCCGGGTTGATCTAAAAAGCTGGGCTTGGCTTGGGAGCATCGTTGACATGTCCGGCAATGACGAACAACCCGCGGATAGCGTGGTGACGATGCCCTCGGGCGTCCGGTACCGCGACGTCGTGGTCGGCGAGGGTGCGGAGCCGGCCGCCGGCCGGAAGGTGACGGTGCATTACACCGGCTGGCTCGACGATGACGGGCAGCCCGGCCGCAAATTCGACAGCTCGCGCGATCACGGCGCGCCGTTCAGTTTCACCCTTGGCAGGGGCGAGGTGATCTCGGGATGGGATTTCGGCGTCGCCACCATGCGCGTCGGCGGTCGGCGCACCCTGATCCTGACACCGGACCATGGCTATGGCGCCCGTGGCGCCGGCGGCGTGATCCCGCCGAACGCGACGCTGATCTTCGACGTCGAGCTGCTCAGTTCAGATGGTGCATCCTCCTCATCGACGTCGGAAAGAACAGGA
>CAXTCT010000390.1:0-2557 GCA_964242565.1 uncultured Acetobacteraceae bacterium
GAGATCGGTGCCGTAGAGACAAAGCCCGGCTTCGAGGCGCAGGCTGTCACGGGCGCCGAGGCCGACCGGCCGCACGCCGGGCTCGGCCAGCAGCAAGGCCGCGATGCGTTCGGCCGCATCGGCCGGCATGCCGATCTCGTAGCCATCCTCGCCGGTATAGCCGGAGCGGGAAACCAGACAGCGGAGTCCGGCGACATCGAGCCACCGCACGTCCATGAAGCCCATCCCGGCTGCCTCCGGCGCGACCGCCGACAAGGCGGCTTCGGCCGCGGGACCCTGCAGGGCCAGCAGCGCGCGGTCGAACAAAGGCTCGATCTCGCACTGGCCCGCCAGGTGCGTGACCAGATGGGCGAGGTCGGCCCATTTGCACGCGGCATTGACCACCAGCACCAGGGCGTCGCCGGTGTTGGCCACCATCAGGTCGTCGAGGATGCCGCCGCGGGCATTGGTGAACAAGGCGTAGCGCTGCCGTCCGGCCGGGAGCCCGAGGAGGTCGGCCGGCACCAGCCGCTCGAGCGCCAGCGCCGCATCGGCGATCACGCCAGAACGCGGACGTAGAATGATCTGGCCCATATGCGAGACGTCGAACAGGCCTGCCGCGGCCCGCGTGTGCAGATGCTCGGTCAGTATGCCGGCGGCGTAATGCAGCGGCATCTCATACCCGGCGAACGGCACCATCCGGGCCGCGTGGGCCAGATGGAGGGCATGAAGCGGGGTTTGCGCGAGGGCGGCCCCCGGAAGTGAAGCATCGGGAAGTGAAGCCTCGGGAAGCGAGGCCTCGGGAAGCGACGTCTGGGCAACCGGGGAGGAAATTTCTGACATGAGACACACCGACCAGGGACACGCGGCTGCGGCCGGCGAAAGCCGGTCCATCTGCTGCCCCTTCTGTCTGTTTGCCTGAGATCGTTATCCCGTCGGCGGGCGCGCGAGGCGCCACTTTCCAGAAGCTGGTGCTGGGTGGTCCTTTTGCCTGAGAGTTTCCGGGGCGGTTGCTCCTTCGGCGCCGGCGAAGCGGTCTCTCCCACGTCAGCACCCGCAGTTTCGCGGGACCCGTCCCGCTAGTCAAGAATTTCCGGGTTTCTGCATCACCACCAGCACCTGCGGCAGGCGCGCCGGGTTGTCGAGGAACTCCACCAGCCGGAACATCGGGCTCCAATGCTTGACGATATAGCCGCGCGGGATGATCGCCTCGCCGTAATGCGACAGCAGGTTGGGGCGCGCGACCGGAGCCGCGTGCAGGAAATGCCCGGCCTCGTAGCGGGCATTCTCGTGGCTCTCGTCGGTGAAGCTGTCGGCGCAGGCCTCGTACCAGCCATGCTCGAGCCTGATGCCCGACGCCCGGCGCATGCGTTGCTCGGCGCAGAAGGCGATGAAGCGCCGGCTCTGCGTGGTGATCATCAGCAGGCCGCCCGGCTTGAGCAGGCGCGAGAATTCTTCGATCCAGCGCTGGGCCAGGAACTCGTCCAGATGGCTGAAAACCGACCAGGAGATGATGTAGTCCAGGCTCTCGGCGCCAAGCAGGGTGGGAGGCGCCACCCCGCAGGCGAGGAAATTCAAATAAGGGTTGCAGCCGCGCGCCGCGGTCAGGAAGCGCGAGGTGCTATCGGTGCCGAACAGATTATCGGGCTGGATGTCCTTCATGAACGGACGCAGCGTGCGTCCCCAGCCGCAGCCGAAATCGAGCAGCCGGCGATGGGCGGCCATCGCCCGTCCGGTGAAGGCCGCATAGGCCTTGACCTCACGGTAGAAGGTGTGCGCCTCGTGCAGCGAGACCTCGCCGCAATGGCCGTGCATCCCGCGCTGCACGTCGTCGGCCGGAAAGCCCGGCATGACGACACCCTCGATCTCGGGGATGTGCAGCGAACTGACCAGGATATCGAGCCATTCCTGGTCGCTGCGGTCCCGGAATGTGCGGAACAGGGTATCGGCGTCCGCCGTCACGGTTGGGGCCATACTGGGTGGAGAGTCCACGGTCCGAGCCCTCGCCCCTGATTGATCCGGTTCCGATATGGAACATACTTACCGGAGCGTTGCCAGCCTGGGATCGCGGCCTAGGTGGATTCGAGGGCGAGATATTCCGGGCTGTCGGTGAAGAACCGGCGGCTGAGATAGAGCACCATGTCGGCCACGCCGCGGAAGCGCGCGATGGCGTCGGGCGAGAATTCCATGCCGAATAATTCCTCGATCTGGAGCACGATCTCGGTCACGTCGAGACTGTCCAGGCCGAGATCCTCGGCAAAGCGGGTATCGGCGGTGACGACGACGTCGCGGTGGAAGATGGTCCGCTGGATGGCGTCGATCACTTTGGCGAGAATGGAGTTTTCAAGAGCGCTGGTCATGAAGCTTTTCCTCATCACGATCCCGTAATAATAATGAATCACGAATGCGTGTGCAAGCTTAAGTTTCATGCAAAGCAATTTTTGACGCCCGCCCGCTAGCGCCTGAGCAGGATGAGCAAGGCGTCCCACGGCAGCGCCGGCACCTCGCGCAGGCGCCAGAACCAGCGCTTGCGCCAGCCCGATGCCGCCGCGAACGCCGGCGGCGGCACCGGGCGGGC
>CAXTCT010000391.1:0-2554 GCA_964242565.1 uncultured Acetobacteraceae bacterium
GTGAGAAGAAGCGGCGCAGGAGTGACCGCGCATCACCTCGCTCTCGTAGCTGTTGAGCCGGCAGCCGAAGGTCAGGATGCGGGCATCGCTCATGAGGCGAGCCTGATCCGCCCGGCAAACTCGGTCACCGCCGGACCGGCGAGCAGCACATGCCCGTCGTCGCGCCAGGTGACATGGAGCAGGCCGCCCGGCATGTCGACGTCGCAGGCGCGGCCGGTCAGCCCGCGCCGATGGGCATTGACCAAGGCGGCACAGGCGCCGGACCCGCAGGCCAGGGTCAGGCCGGTGCCGCGCTCCCACACCACGAGACGGATGGCGCGCTCGGAAAGCACCTGCGCAAAACCGATATTGGCGCCCTCGGCCAGCAATGGCTGCCGTGCCAGGCGGGCGACGTCGCGCGCGGTATCAGTCTGCTCGAGATCCTGCACGAACAGGGTCAGATGCGGGTTGCCCATCGAACAGGCGGCGGGATCGCCGTCGAGGCCGAGATGCAGCGTGTCGGCCTCGCGCGACAGCGGCACGTCCCGCCAGCCGAGCCGGGCCGGCCCCATATCGACTCGAACCTGCTCGCCGCCGAGCATCTCGGCAGGCAAGGGTCCGGCCACGCCATGCAGCCGGATGCGCTCGCGTCTGCTCTCGCCGGCGATCAGGGCGGCGGCGCAGCGGGTGCCGTTGCCGCAGGCACCGGATTCCGTGCCGTCATTGTTGAAGAAACGCACGAACGCGTCGCTGTCCGGCTGACGCGGCGGCTGCAGCAGGATGAGCTGGTCGCAGCCGACCCCGATGCGCCGGTCGGCGAGAATGGCCATCTGCGCCGGGCTCAGCCCGAACGGCCGGACGCGCTCGTCCAGCACGACGAAATCATTCCCCGCACCCTGCATCTTGGTGAAATCGACCTGCATGGGGCCTTATAGGACGAGGCGGCCCTTCGCGCGAAGGGGCGGCGTGACGTCATCGCACCAGAAGGCCGGGGGACCAGACCGCCCGGACCGCGCAGCCCCTGCGCTCACTGACCGCGGATCAGCGTGCCCGGCCCGGCGAGGGTGAATAATTCCAGCAGGCAGGCATGCGGCACCCGGCCATCGAGGATCACCGCCGCCTTGGCGCCGGCGCGGACCGCCGCGATACAGGTCTCGACCTTGGGGATCATGCCGCCCGAGATCATCCCGCCGGCGATGCCGGCCTCGGCCTGCTCGGGACTGAGCTCCTCGATGAGCTGCTTGTTCTCGTCGAGCACGCCCGGCACATCGGTCAGCATCAGCAGCCGCGTGGCCCCCAGCGCGCCGGCGATGGCGCCGGCGGCGGTGTCGGCATTGATGTTGAAGGTCTCGCCGCTCGGTCCGACGCCGACCGGGGCGATCACCGGGATCAGGCCCGACCCGGACAGCGCATAGAGCAGCCGGGTATCGATGCGGTCGGGCTGGCCGACAAAACCGAGGTCGAGCGCGCGCTCGATGTGGCTGTGCGGGTCGCGCACGCGGCGCTTGAGCTTGCTTGCCTGGATCAGGCCGCCATCCTTGCCCGAGATGCCGACCGCGAGCGCGCCCGCGCGGTTGATCAGCTCGGCGACATGCTTGTTGACCGATCCGGACAGGACCATCTCGATGATCTCGACCATGGCGGCATCGGTGACGCGCAGGCCGTCGATGAAGCTCGACTTGATCGCGAGCCGCTCCAGCATGGCGTTGATCTGCGGGCCGCCGCCATGCACCACGACGGGATTGACACCGACCAGCTTGAGCAGGGCGATGTCGTGCCCGAAGGCCTCCGACAAGGCGGCGTCGCCCATGGCGTGGCCGCCATATTTCACCACGATGGTGTCGCCGGCATAGCGCCGCAGGAACGGCAGCGCCGCGGCCAGGGTCGCGGCCTGGTCCTGCGCCGCCTTCAGAACCGCCTCGCTGATGCTCATGGTGCCGTCATCCCGGAAATTGGCCGCCGGCCTGAGCCTGGGCCGGAAGGGCCAGTTCCGCCAGCCCGGCGCGCAGCTCGGCGATGCCGAAGCCGGTGTCGCTGCTGGTCGCGATGATCCCGGGATAGGCCGCGGGATGGGCGTTCGCCAGCGCCGACACCTCGGCGATCTTGGCCGCCAGCGCAGGCGGCCTGACCGCGTCGGACTTGGTCAGCACGAGCTGGAAGATCACCGCCGCCCGGTCGAGCAGCTTCATGACCTCGATGTCCTGGGCCTTGAGCTCGATGCGCGCGTCCAGCAGCAGCACGACCCGGCGCAGGGTGGGGCGGCCGCGCAGGAACTCGAACATCAGCCCCTGCCAGTCCTCCTTCACCGCGCGCGCGGCCTGGGCGTAGCCATAGCCCGGCATGTCGACCAGGGTCAGGCGGTCGCCGAGGTTGAAGAAGTTGAGCTGCCTGGTGCGTCCCGGTTGCGACGAGGCCCGGGCCAGCGCGCGGCGCCCGGTGAGCGCGTTGACCAGGGTCGACTTGCCGACATTGGAGCGGCCGGCAAAGGCGATCTCGGGACGGTCCGGGGCCGGAAGCTGGTCGAGACGCTGGGCGGCATAGAAGAACTGGCAGTCGAGCGCGAACAGCAGCCGGC
>CAXTCT010000392.1:0-2552 GCA_964242565.1 uncultured Acetobacteraceae bacterium
CTGGAGTTCGGACTGGCGGCAATCGATGTCCCGACGCCGGACCGGGCCCGCGCGAGCGGTCTCGCGGATCGATCAGGTGGGCGGGTTGACCAGGCCGGCGGCTAATGCCGCATCTGGCTGGCCGCGGCCATCGATCCGCCACCGAAGCCGCCCTGGAAGTCCGATGCGTCCTGCAGCGCATCGGCAATGGCGCGATGCAGGTTGCCGGCCCGCAACGGACCATCCACCACCTCATCGACCACCGCCGAAAGATAAAGCCGCGCCGCGGCGGTCGCATGATGGGACAGGATGCCGACAAAAATCACGCTCTGGCTGGCCACCGCGCGCAGCCGTCGCACCCGCGAAAGCGTGGCCTCGACCGACCCGTTGAGGTCCAGCACCACGATGTCCACGGCGTCGCGGGCAAGCTGTGTTTCCGCCTGTTCGATCTCGCAGCGCTCACGGCAACCCGGCACGATATGATGGGCACGGCTGCCCGCACGGGTCGCCAGCATCCCCTCCAGCAGCAAGCGGCCCGGTCCGTCGGCGGCGGCGAAGCTCCCGGCCAGCAAGGTCCGATAGGCCCGGACATTCCGCGGCTGCTCGGCGAACTCGATCTCGGCAGGATTATTCATGGCCGGATACGCCATCGGCAGGCCCTCTTCCACGCTGCGGTGCCGTCCCGAACCGTCAGGAAACTCCGGCGTCACGCGCAGTATATCCGTCTCACCCGGGTGCAAGGGTCTCAAATCGATTAATTAACGTAACAAGTTCGTGTGGATCAGACGCGCGATTCCAGCACGGCGGCAAAGAAGCCGTCGGTGCCATGGCTCTTCGGCGTCAGGCTGAGGAAGTCCGCGCCGGATGCGTCCGGTACCACAGTGAATTGCGGGTTATGCGCAAGAAAATGCCTGACCTGTGCCTCGTTCTCCTCGGCCAGGACAGAGCAGGTGGCGTAGATCAGCCGGCCCGCTGGCCGAAGCAGCCTGGAGGCCTCCTGCAGGATTGCGCCCTGCTTGCCGACCAGTTCGACCAGGTCCTGCTCGCGCAGACGGAGCCTCGCGTCGGGATTGCGGCGCCAGGTGCCGGTTCCGGTGCAAGGGGCGTCTACCAGCACGCGGTCGAAGCTGCCGGCCCGGCGCTTGGCCCATTTATCGCCGGCCACCAGTAGATGCTGCTCGACATTATGCACCCCGGCCCGGCGCAGGCGGCGCACGGCGCCCTCCAGTCTCGGGGCCGAGACGTCGCAGGCGACGATATGGCCGCGATTGCGCATCGTCATCGCCAGCCCCAGCGTCTTGCCGCCGGCGCCGGCGCAATAATCCAGCACGCGCATCTCTGGCTCGGCGCCCACCGCGAGGGCGATCAACTGACTGCCTTCGTCCTGGATCTCGACCAGCCCGTCCTTGAAGGCGCCCGTTGCGGTGACATTCTGCCGCCCGCGTGCGCGCAGGCCCCACGGCGAAAGCGGCGTCGGCTCGGCCGCGATATCGGCATTCGCCAGGCTGGCCATTGCCTGCTCGCGGGTGCCCTTGAGCAGGTTCACCCGAAGGTCGAACGACGCCGTCCCGGTCAATGCCGCCAGTTCGGCCGCGAGATCCGCCCCGAAGCGCGCCCGCAGGTGCGGCAGCACCCAATCCGGCACCTCGAAGCGCACCGCCTCGGGCATCTCCGGATGCTCCAGCGTGTGGCCATCCAGCGCGCGCAGCACGCGCAGCTCGGCCGGCTCCAGCGTGTCCGGGGCATAGCGGCCACCCGAGAAGGAACGCTCGACGCTCTCCGCGGGACGTCCTTCGAGCAGCAGGGTCGCCGCGATCAGCAGGCGCGGGCTCGCCTGGCCCCCGCTGCGCTGTAGCCACCATTCCAGCCGGCGCCAGTGCCGCAGCACGAACCAGGCCTCGTCGGACACCGCGCGACGGTCACCGCCGCCGATATAGCGGCGCTCGCGGAAGAAGCTGTTGGCGACCGCATCGGCAGGCTTGCGCGGCGCCGCCTCGATCGCCGAGAGCAGTTCGATGGCGCCCGCAAGGCGCGCGGAAGGGGTCATCCTGCGGTCAGCGCGCGGCAGATCATCCGGTCAATCCTGCCGGTAGTTCGGCGCTTCACGGGTGATCGCCACGTCATGGACGTGGCTTTCGCGCAGACCCGCGCCGGTGATGCGGCGGAACAATGCGCCGGTCTGCAAGGCCGCGATATCCGCACTCCCGGTATAGCCCATGCCGGCCCGCAGGCCGCCGACGAGCTGATGCACGACGGCCGTCATGCCGCCCTTGAAGGCGACGCGTCCCTCGATCCCCTCCGGCACGAGCTTGAGCGTGTCGGTGATCTCCTGCTGGAAATAGCGGTCCGCCGAGCCACGCGCCATGGCGCCCAGGCTGCCCATGCCGCGGTAGGATTTGTAGGACCGGCTCTGATACAGGAACACCTCCCCCGGCGCCTCCTCGGTGCCGGCGAGCAGGCTGCCGACCATCACCACGTCGGCTCCGGCGCCGATCGCCTTGACCAGGTCGCCCGACGTGCGGATGCCGCCATCCGCGATCGCGGGGATATCGAGATCATGGCAGGCGGCGGCG
>CAXTCT010000393.1:0-2551 GCA_964242565.1 uncultured Acetobacteraceae bacterium
GCGCATCGCGGGCCGGCCGGGCGATCTCGGCCCGCCTGGCCAGCGAGAACAGCATGGCTTTGACCGGCGGCATCGCCTTGGCCATCCGGCAGAGCACGATATGCCGCAGCCCGGCCGCGTCCGCCACGGCGGCCACACGGTCATGGATGGCGCGCATGTCCGGGACGATCATGATCGTCGTGCCGGAATCCATGATCTGCGTGCGCAGCTCGCGCTCGGTATAGAGCGGATTGAAATTCACCACGACGCCGCCGGCACGCATGATCGCGAAATAGAAGATGACGAAATACGGCGTGTTCGGCAGGCACAGCCCGACCCGTTCACCGGGCCGCAACCCCAGGCGCTGCAACCCGGCCGCCGCCCGGTCGACCCCGGCATCGAGGGTGGCGTAATTCAGGCGGCGTCCGAGAAAATCCACGGCGACGCGGCGCGGCCAGTTTCGCGCCGCGCGGCGCAGCAATTCCGGCACGGGACAGCATTCCATGGTGATGGCGGACATGTCCGTTCCTCCCCGGCCTGTCCTTATCATTGATCGCGGCGGCCGGGTATCGCGGCGGGCTAGAATTGCAGCCTTGTGCCGAGAGCCAGGATCAGGCCGGACGATTTCACTTCGCCTCGCAGCACGATCGGCGTGCTGAGCGGCGTGCCGGCATAGGCCGAGGCATCGCGATCGATGTGCGAGGGAGCGGCATCGAGATAAAGCGCGCTGCCATCCACGGAGAGATATTCCGTCAAGCGGAGGCTTGTGCCAACGCCAAGCAGCACGCGGTCGGCGTCCGGGACGCGCGGATCACGGTCGGCGGCCGGCACCGGCGTGGGATCATACTGGATGCCCGCGCGAACGACCCAGCGTGGCGTCACCGCAAAATCGGCGCCGATCGCGCCGCTGGTGACATCGCTGTAATTCTCCGCGGCGGTGGAGCTGACCGGCTGGGTGATGCGCACCGCATCGAACTCGCTCCAGCCGGTATGGACCACCTGCGCATCCAGCGTCAGCCGGCGCGTCAGGCGATAGCGTGCGCTGAAGGTTGCCGCCCAGGGCGTGGTGTAGTTGCCGCGGGCATCGCCGGACTGGAAATTCTGGGCCTCCAGATACCCGCCCAGCCCGACGACATCGAGCTCACCCGACAGCGAATGCCGTATGCGCGAGCGATAGGCGGCACCCAGGGTGAGGCGATCATCCAGCAGATGCAGCTGCACGCCGAGATTATAGCCGACATTCCAGCCTGAGCCGTGGAAGGTCTGGGTTCCATCCGCCTCCAGCGGGGACAGGTTGGGTAGGGCGGAGCTGAGGGCGGCGAGCGAGCGCTCGATGTTGGGGCCGCCGCCAATCCCGAGCCACGAGGCCGGGCGCCAGGCCAGGGTCGGCTGTATGTCGATGGTCTCGAGGCGTGAGGTCAGGGCGGCGTAGCGGGTCCAGCTGGTGGGATCGTATTTGGTGATGAAGCTGAAGGGCGAGGTGACCGCCAGCCCCACCGCCCACCGGTCGCTCAGGCGCAAAGCCGCTGCACTGCTCGGCAGCAGGCCGTTCGAGACCGGGTTCGTGTCCGTGCCACGGCCGCCGACCGGAAGGACGTTGCCGAAGCGATCGATGGTCGAGCCCTGGTTCCTCGCCTTCGACCAGATCAGGATACCGGCTAGGTTGGAATCCAGTTCGGAATGGCCCAGGCCCGCGATCGAGGCGGGATTCCACCACATCGAGTCAGGACCTTCATCGGCGCCCTCGCCCGAATAGGCGCGGCCGGTGCCACGGGCCGACTGGTCCTGCAGATAGAAGCCGGAAGCCCATCCGGAAGCGGGAGCCATCACGGCCAGCATGGCCGTGACCAGCGTTCGTGCAGATGACGACGTCCGCCGCGTGTCCCGCATCGCCGCTCTCCCGGTTCATGACTTCATGGTAACGACCATTGTCGCTCATGACGTGACCGTCAAGAACTTAGCCGCAGACCCGTTCGACATCCAATAACCGCCCAATTTTCAACAGTCTCGCCAACCGCCGCCGATTGACGTATACGTCAGACAAAGCAGCGCGCAGGGAAAGATCGATGCAGGACGTCGTCATCGCGGGCTATGCCCGATCACCGTTCCACTTCGCCCAGAAGGGCGCGCTCGCCCGGGTCCGGCCGGACGACCTCGCAGCTTGCGTGATACGCGGTCTGATCGAACGCACAGGGGTGGACAAGGCGGCCATCGAGGACCTGATCGTCGGTTGCGCCTTTCCCGAGGGCGAGCAGGGCATGAATATGGCCCGGCTGATCGGGCTGCTGGCCGGGCTGCCGCTCTCGGTCGGCGGCGTGACCGTCAACCGCTTCTGCGGCTCGTCGATGCAGGCCATCCACATGGCCGCCGGAGCGATCCGCATGAATGCCGGCGAGGCCTTCATCTGCGCCGGGGTCGAGAGCATGAGCCGGGTGCCGATGCTGGGCTTCAATCCGATGCCCAATCCGGCTCTCGGGGCCGAACATCCCGGCGCCTACATGGGCATGGGCGAGACCGCCGAGAATGTCGCCCGGCGCTACGAGATCCCGCGCGAGAAGCAGGAGGCCTTCGC
>CAXTCT010000394.1:0-2541 GCA_964242565.1 uncultured Acetobacteraceae bacterium
AGCCTGCGGCTGCTCAACCCGATCGCCGCCGACCTCGACCAGTTGCGTCCGACCCCGCTGGCCTCCCTCGCGCTGGCGGCCAAACGCAACGTCGCGCGGGGCAACGACGCGCTGGCCCTGTTCGAGGTCGGTCCCGGTTTTGCCGAAGACGGCCAGCGCCTCGTCGCCGCTGGATTGCGCACCGGCCATTCCGCGCGCAGGCCAGCGCATGGCTCCGAACCGGTTAGCTTGTGGGATGCCAAGGCGGACGCGCTGGCCCTGCTCGAGATCCTCGGCGTGCCGATGGAGGCCGTGACGGTCACTGCCGATGCGCCCGGCCATTATCATCCCGGTCGTTCCGGCGTGCTGCGTCAGGGACCGAAAACCCTCCTGGCCTGTTTTGGCGATCTGCATCCGGCGTTGTTGCGCGACTTCGGCCTGACCATGCCGGCGGCCGGCTTCGAGCTGTTTCTCGACGCCGTCGCCGATCCAAAACGCCGACGGCGTCCGGCGCCCGATCTGCCGGCGCTGCAGCCGCTGTACCGCGACTTTGCCTTCCTGGTTCCCAACGGGGTGGCCGCCGCTGCGGTGCTGCGTGCGGCCAAGGGCGCCGAACGAAATTTGATCACCGCGGTCAGCCTGTTCGACGTCTACGAAGGCGACAAGATCCCGGAGGGGCAGAAGTCGCTGGCCATCGAAGTGGTGTTGCAGCCACGCGAGCGCAGCCTGAGCGATGCCGAGATCGAGGCGGCCTGCGCCAAGATCGTGGCCGCAGTGACCAAATCGACGGGTGCCGTGCTGCGTCAGTAACGCCCTTGACCCATCGGCGCGAATTCGTGCCATGACAGCCTATGGATCAAGGCCGGCCCCCTGAGCAGCAGAAACCCGCCGCCTGGTGGTCAGGCAGCGTCGCCGAGTTCGCGGCGAGCGATGAGGCGACGCTGCTGGGCGTGCTGGCGAATGCGGCGATGGCGCGGTTTCGCGCCAGTGAGCCGGCGCAGCTCCGTGCCTGGTCACGGCAGATCGCTATCCTGCGTGACATGGTCCGGGCCATCCCGCATCCGGCGGGGTGCCGGCTGCTGATCGAGTTCGAGATCCCGCGGTTGCGTGGACGGATCGACGCCGTCCTGCTCTCGCCCTGCGGGATCTTCGTCCTCGAATTCAAAGTGGACGCGACCGGGTTCAACCAGGCGGACCGAGATCAGGCCGAGGATTATGCCGCCGACCTGCGGGATTTCCACGCCGGATCGCGTCGTTACCCGATCCTGCCGATCCTGATCGCGACCGACGCCGTGTCGTCCCGGCAGACCCTGCCACTGGCCATGCCCGGTGTGGCACCCGTCATGCAGGCGAACGCGAAGGCGCTGCCCGGGCTGGTCCATGATCTCGCTCTGCTGCTGCCGACGCCGCCTTGTCTGCTCGACGTAGGCGCCTGGGAACATGCGCCCTATCGTCCGGTGCCCAACGTCATCGATGCGGCCTGTCTGTTGTTCAACCAGCATGGTGTGGCCGATATCGTCAGCGCGCGCGCCGACACCATGAACCTGACCCGCACCACCGATCGCATCGGGGCCTTGATGGAACAGGCGCGCGCCCGATCACAACGGATGATCCTGTTCGTCACCGGCATTCCCGGCGCCGGCAAGACGCTCTGCGGCCTGAATGTCGTGTTCGGGGTCAAGGCAGAGACCGGGAGCGCCTTCCTGACCGGCAATCCGACGCTGGTGCATGTACTGCGCGAGGCGCTTGTGCGTGATGCGGTTCGGAGCGGCGCATCGCGCCCCTTGTCGGTGCACCGCATGCAGGGCGTGATCCAGGCCCTGCCGGCCTTCCGCGATCATCTTGTCCGGACCGGGGAGGTGCCGGCCGAACGGGTGATCATCATCGACGAGGCCCAGCGTTCGTGGACGGCCGCACAGGCGGTCGCCAAGACGCGCGACCGGCCGGTGCAGCTCAGCCTTTCGGAGCCTGAGCATCTGCTCGACATCATGTCCCGGCACACCGAGTTTGCCGTGATCGTCTGCCTGATCGGCAATGGCCAGGAAATCCATGACGGCGAGGGCGGCCTGGCCGAATGGGGCGAGGCCTTGAAGACCCGGCCGGAATGGCAGATTGCCGCCGCGGCGCAGACGCTGACCGATCCTGAGCCGCGCAACAGATTACCGAGCCTGCCTGGCATGGTTGCGGAGCCGGACCTGCATCTCGGCGTGCCGGTGCGCTCGCTGCGTCATGATGGGGTATCCAGCTGGGTGGACGCAATGCTGCGTGCCGATGTGCCCGGTGCGAGAGCGGTCATCGCCAGGCATGGCGAGATCCCGTTCAGGCTCACGCGCAGCCTGCCCGCTCTACGGGCCAACCTGCGGGCATCTTGCCGCGACATCCATCGTTCGGGCCGGTCTGCAGCGCCGCCGCCTGCGTGCCGAAGGTCTTGGCGCCGAGTTGCCGCATATGGATGCCGATGCGGTCGCGCGCTGGTTTCTCGACCGATATCCCCAGGATGTCCGTGCGTCAGACGCGCTTGAGCAGGTGGCGACGCAGTTTTCGGTGCAGGGGCTGGAACTC
>CAXTCT010000395.1:0-2536 GCA_964242565.1 uncultured Acetobacteraceae bacterium
TGCGGCTGGCGGCGCCGATGTCGTTCGGGTTGCGCCACGTGGCCCCGGTGCTGCCGGAGTTCCTGTCGGCCTATCCCGAGATCTCGGTCGATCTGCAACTCGACGACCGCGTGGTCGATCTGGTGGCGGGCGGCATCGACATCGCCCTTCGTATCGCCGAACTGCCGGATTCCAGCCTGATGGCGCGAAGGCTCTGCGAGGTGCGGCGCTGGGTGGTCGGAACACCGGATTATTTTGCCCGCCACGGCGTGCCCCGGCGTCCGCGCGACCTCAAGGATCACGCGTGCCTGTCCTATGCCTACCTGGCGGGCGGCGGAAGCTGGCGGTTTTTCGACGAGGCCGGCCAGGAGGAGGCGGTCACGATCAAGGGTCCGCTCAACGCCACCAACGGCGAGGCGTTGGGCTTCGCCCTGGAGGCTGGCCTGGGTATCGCTCTGCAGCCGGACTTCCTGGCATGGGAAGCGGTGTCGTCCGGGCGCCTGCGGGCGGTGATGCAGGATTGGAAACCAGCCTCGCTGGCGATCCACCTGGTCACACCGGCCGGAGGGCCGCGCGCCCCGAGGGTCAGCGTCCTGCTGGAGTTTCTGGGCCAGCGCTTCTGTCCGGGCACGGCTCCCTGGACCGCGGCGCTGCCTCGCCATCCCAGCCTGGTTCGCTGAGTGTCGCTGCTCGGCCATGCCCGGTCCGGAGCGCAACCGGGCAGGATCGATGCTGGCGCACCTCCCTGGACCGTCTGGACCACGCGCGGATGGCCGATGCGGGCCGGACCGGCAGCGGCGCCACGGCGACGTTCGAGCCGCTGGCCTGGTGGCATACCCGCCCGCCCGACAGCACCGCCCGACAGCACCGGTTGATAAGGCAGCCTGGAGATCAACATATCTTCGGTCCAATCGACGGGTGCTGACATGTCATCGACCGCCAAAGCTTCCACCGCCCTGATCATCGGCGCCTCGCGCGGCCTGGGACTGGGTCTCGCGCGGGAATATCTTGCCCGTGGCTGGGATGTCATCGCGACGGTGCGGGGTGACGGGCGCGCCCTGCATGACCTGGCCGGACAGGCCGCGGGTGACCGGTCCAAGGATGGCCACGCCGCCCGGTCCGGCGGCCGCCTCACGATCGAGCCGCTCGACATGACCCGGGCCGACCAGATCCAGGCGCTGCGCGAGCGCCTGTCCGGCCGCACCCTCGACCTGCTGTTCGTCAATGCCGGCGTCTCCAACGGCGCCGGCGACAGGGTCGGCAGCGTCTCCAACGAGGCGTTCATGCAGGTCATGGTCACGAACACGCTGAGCCCGATGCGCGTCGTCGAGGCGCTGGAGGAGCTGGTGCCGGCAAGCGGAACCATCGTGGTGATGTCGTCGAGCCTCGGCAGCGTGGCCGGCAACGAGAGCGGCGGCTGGGAGGTCTACCGGGCAAGCAAGGCCGGCCTCAACACGCTGATGCGCAGCTTTGCCGCGCGGCACGCGAACGACCCGCGCAGCTTCGTGATCATGGATCCGGGCTGGGTCCGTACCGACATGGGCGGTCCCAACGCTCATCTGGACGTCAAGACCAGCGTCTCGGGCATGGTGGACACCCTCACGGCGCAGGCCGGCCGTGGCGGATTGCGTTTCCTCAACTATCAGGGCCATGTCGTGCCCTGGTGATCCCAGCCGATGCGGGCGGGGCTTCCCGCCATTCTGTTCGTGACGATGACGACGTCGCCGCTCGCGATGGCGCAGCCTGCGGCCCCGACGACGCTGCTGCATCTGTCGGCTTCCGGGTCGGTGCAGGTGACGCCGGATCAGCTGGCGGCCGAACTGGTCGCGAGCAGCACGTCGCCTTCGGCCGCGACCGCGCAGCGACAGGTCAATTTCCTGATGGCGGAGGCGATGAAGGCCGCACGGGCGGTTTCAGGCGGCACGGCCGCGGTCGATGCACGGGCCACCGGCTATTCCGTTTCGCCGGCCGACGAAAGGCATCTCTCCTGGGTGGCGCAGCAGACGCTGGAACTGCGTGGCCTGGATGGCGGGGCGCTGCTGGATCTGGCGGGCAGGCTGCAGGGCGATGGGCTGGCGGTGGCCTCGCTGGACTGGCAGCTATCGCCATCGCTTCGTCGTCGCGCGCATGACGAGGCCATGACGCAGGCGCTCGGACAGTTGCAGGCCCAAGCCGCTTCGGCCGCAGCAGTACTTGGCCTGCATGTCGATCACCTGCGGGAGGTGCGACTGGACGACCCGGAATTCCAGTCGCGTCGGCCCGCCCGGATGATGGCGATGGCGCGGATGGATGCCGCATCGCCCCCGCAGGCGACCGCCGCACCCGAAGAGGTGGATGCCGATGTCTCCGCCGATGTCCTGTTGCGGCCGTAGCCCTAGCGGCCGCCCTCATCCGCACCCGGGCTCCATCGAGAGGAGGTCGTCAGGCGAGAACGGCGGCGAATTGTTCCACCGCCCAGTCCACCTCGTCCGCGGTGATGACCAGCGGCGGGGCGATGCGGATCGTATCGGTATGCGTCTCCTTGCACAGGATGCCGCGACGGCGGAGATGCTCGCAG
>CAXTCT010000396.1:0-2535 GCA_964242565.1 uncultured Acetobacteraceae bacterium
ACGGATGCGCGCCGCCCGGCCGCGTCGCCGTCGAAACACAGCACCGGCACGGCCGAGACACGCCAGAGCGCCTCCATCTGCTCCGTGGTCAATGCGGTGCCGAGCGGGGCGACGGCGCCGGGGAAACCCGCCTGGTGCAGGGCGATCACGTCCATATAGCCCTCGGCCACCACAAGATCGACGGGTGTGCCTCCCGGCTTCATGCCGCGCACGGCGGACTGGGCGCGATCGAGCCCGAACAGGGTCAGCCGCTTGCTGAACAGCGGCGTCTCCGGGCCGTTGAGGTATTTCGGCTGCCCCTCGCCGAGGATGCGCCCGCCGAAGCTGACCAGGCTGCCGCGACGGTCGCGGATCGGGAAGATGACGCGGTGGAAGAACAGCTCGCCCTTCGGCCGTCCGGCCTCGTCGAGGCGCATCAGCCCGGCTTCGGCCATCAGTTCGCGGGTGAAGCCCTGCGGCCGAAGTGCTGCCTCGAGGCCGCCGCGGCCGTCGCCCGACCAGCCCAGCCCGAAAGCCTCGATGGTGGCATCGGACAGGCCGCGTCCGCGCAGATAGGCCAGCCCGTCGCGTCCCTCGGGCATGGCCAGCCGATGCGCATAGAAAAGCTGCGCCGCATCCAACACCTCGACCAATGTCCTGGCCCGTGCCACCGCCTCGCGTGCCGCCGGCGCCTGCCGGGGCAGATCGAGTCCGGCCTCGCCCGCCAGCGCCGTCACCGCGTCGAGAAAGGATTGCCCCGTCGTCTGCATCACGAAGGAGATCACGTCGCCATGCGCTCCGCAGCCGAAGCAGTGGAACCCGTCCTCATAGACATAGAACGAGGGCGTCTTCTCGCCGTGGAAGGGACAGCAGGCCTTCCAGTTGCGGCCCGAGCGCGACAGCTTGGTGCGGCGCCCGATCAGCGCCGCGATGGGGGTGCGGGCGCGCAGTTCGTCGAGGAAGCCGGGATCGAAGGCCATCCGCGATCAACCGGCTTTCGCCGGCCTCACGCCAGCCTTGTTTTGACGATCGGGTTGACGCGCGCCATGTCGAGGGTCGCGCCATGGGCGGCCTTCAGCGCGGCCATCACGCGGCCCATGTCCCGCATGCCGCCGGCGCCGGTCTGCGCGATCGCGGCATCGACCGCGGCCTCAAGTGCCGCCGCATCCATCGGCGCGGGCAGGTAATCCTCGATCATCGCGATCTCCGCGTCCTCCTTGGCGGCCAGTTCGGCGCGGCCGCCCTGGAGGTACATCGCCGAGGCCTCGGCCCGTGACTTGACCATGTTGCGGAGGGCGGCCACGACCTCGTCCTCGGAGATCTGCTCGACGCCGCGGGGACGTGCCGCGATGTCGAGATCCTTCATGCGGGCCATGATCATGCGCAGGATCGAGACACGCGACGGGTCGGGCGCCTTCATCGCGATCTTGAGGTCGGTGGTGAAACGCGCGCGCAGCGACATGATCGTCCCTTCCTGGAAGTTTCTTCCGGCCATGCTGTCTTACATCACGAACACAGGGTTTGGGAATTTTCTTCCCATGTCCGCTGTCCGGTTGCTAGACACACGCCGTCCGCCACCCGTCCGGGGAATTGCATCATGGGACTCAGCGTCGATAGCATCATCGAGAAGCTTGGCGGTTCACAGAACGCCGCCCGCCTGACCGGAGTTGGCACCGAGGCCGTGCGCAAATGGCGCCAGGCCCGCACGATCCCGCCCAAGCACTGGTCCGCCGTCATCCACGCCACCGGGCTGGGCCTGACCGACCTGCAATCCGCGAGCGCCGGCTCCCGATCCGCCGACGCCGGGTCGGACTCCGATGCCGTGCCGGAGGGCGCCACCGCGGCGCTGATCCTGGCCGACGGCACATTGCTCTGGGGTCGCGGCTTCGGCGCCCATACGACCGAGGAGGCGGCCGCCATCGGCGAGATCTGCTTCTGCACCAGCCTCACCGGCTATCAGGAAACCCTGACCGACCCGTCCTTCGCCGGACAGATCATCACCTTCACCTTTCCCCATATCGGCAATGTCGGCACCAATCCCGACGATGAGGAAGCGACCAACATCGCCGCCCGCGGCGTGGTGGTGAAGCAGGACCTGACCGAGCCCTCGAACTGGCGCTCGGCGCGGGGCCTCGATGCGTGGCTCAGAATCCGCGGCATCCCCGGCATCTGCGACATCGACACCCGTGCCCTGACCATCCGGATCCGCGAGCTCGGGCCACAGACCGCGGTCCTGGCGCATCCCGCCCATGGCCATTTCAACCTCGCCGCGTTGCGCGAGCAGGCGCGTTCCTGGCCGGGGCTGGAGGGGATGGACCTCGCCCGCGAGGTGTCCTGCACGCAGAGCTATGGCTGGACCGAGGGCGTCTGGAACTGGACCCCGCCGGGAGGCAAGGCAGAGGCGCCGGCGGCCAGCCGCCGCCATGTGGTCGCCGTCGATTACGGCGCCAAGCGCAACATCCTGCGCTGCCTGGTCAGCGCGGGATGCAGGGTGACCGTGGTGCCCGCCGATGCCACCGCCGGGGAGATCCTGGCCCATGCGCCGGATGGGGTATT
>CAXTCT010000397.1:0-2531 GCA_964242565.1 uncultured Acetobacteraceae bacterium
AATCGCCGTGCCAGCCCCCACCGCCGCTCTGGGTGAGGGGGGAAGGGGCGCCCGCCCCCGAAGGGGGGGCCGGGCGTTGGAAGGGGGCGTAAACCGAGCTTGCCGGGGCGGTGACGGCCCGGGGACGGGTGAAAGCGCCAGGGAAAGAAACCGCCACGTCCGGGATCGCGATGTCCGGGACCGCGATGTCCGGGCCCGGCGATCGGGCCAAGCCCGTCGCGGTCGCGGCCCGCGCGGCTGCGTCATCGAGATATCCCGCCGCCCCGGCCAGGGCCAGCACGCAGGCGAAGGACCGCGAAGCTGCGAAGGATACACAAATCTTCCGCGCCGGATGCGCGGAGGCTGAACTACTCCGTGATGTCACTAGCGGCTCTGCTCCAGATCTCCGCGAATATTAGGCGACGAACCGGGCACATAGATCAAGCTTAAACCGCGACAACCGGCTCCAGCGCACAGCACAGCCGGCCGGGCGAGGGCCAGGCGGCGGCCGCATCATGCAGCGGAACGGGAATGGTTTGCCTGCGCCCGGGTGCGGACCGGACGTTACTGCCAACCGGCTGGTCTTTATTTTGTGCATCGCACCCTTCGCCGAACCGGGCGCAACAGCCTCGATGCGCGGGTCTTGTCCGTGGCCGATTTGCCATGCAAGCGCGCGGGCCTGTGTCCCGGCGGACGCCCACGCGGCAACACCGCTTGGAGAGTGCCCGTCGTCATGCTAACGCCCCCGGGATGGGGCCGCCGCTGATCTCCGTGCTGAACGGACCGAACCTGAACATGCTCGGGCTGAGACAGCCTGCCGTCTATGGGCGCGCGACCCTCGACGATGTCGAGCAGGTCTGCATCCAGGCGGCCGAACGGCTGGATGTGGCGATCGATTTCCGGCAGACCAACGGCGAGGGCGAGCTCATCTCCTGGGTCCAGGAATGCCGTGGCCGGGCGCGCGGCATCGTCATCAACCCGGGCGGCTACAGCCATACCTCGGTGGCACTTCTGGATGCGCTGCTGGCGGTGGAACTTCCTGTCATCGAGGTGCATCTATCGAACATTCATCGACGGGAGGAATTCCGCCGGCATTCCTACGTCTCGCAGGCAGCGCTGGGCGTGATCTGCGGTCTTGGGGTGCGTGGCTACGCCCTGGCCCTGACGGCAATGGCGGATACTCTTTTGGACGAGGACGACCGATGAGCCGCCTGCTCGTGGATGCGGATGTGATCCGTGCCCTGGCCGACATACTGACCGAAACCGGCCTGACCGAGATCGAGATCGCCGAGAAGGACAGCCGCATCCGGGTGGTGCGGGCGCCTGCCGTGGTGCAGGCGATGGCGCCCTCGGTGGTGGTCACGCAGGGTGCCGCCGCCGCCGCTCCCGAGGCGGTCGCCGATCACGCCAAGCATCCGGGCGCGGTCAAGAGCCCGATGGTGGGTGTCGCCTATCTGTCGCCCGAGCCGTCCGCGCCGGCATTCGTGGTCGAAGGCCAGCAGGTCAGCATCGGCCAGACCTTGCTGCTGATCGAAGCCATGAAGACCTTCAACCAGATCAAGGCGCCGCGCTCCGGCACGCTCAAGCGCCTGCTGGTGGCCTCGGGCGCACCGGTCGAGTACGGCGAAGTGCTGGCCGTCATCGAGTGATGCGGCGGTGACTGAAGCCCCGGCCATGTTCGAGAAGATCCTCATTGCCAACAGGGGCGAGATCGCCCTGCGGGTACTGCGCGCGTGCCGCGAGCTCGGCATCCGGACGGTCGCGGTGCATTCCACCGCGGACGCGGACTCGATGCATGTCCGGCTGGCCGACGAGAGTGTGTGCATCGGTCCGCCGGCGTCGCAGGACAGCTACCTCAACGTGGCCGCGATCCTGACCGCGGCCACCATCACCGGCTCGGATGCGATCCATCCAGGCTACGGCTTCCTGTCGGAGAATGCGGATTTCGCCGAAACCGTGGAGGCGCACGGCCTGACCTTCATCGGCCCGTCGCCCGAGCATATCCGCATGATGGGAGACAAGATCACCGCGAAGAACGCGATGCGCTCGCTCGGCGTGCCGCTGGTGCCGGGCTCGGACGGAGCGCTACCCGACCTCGACAGCGCGCGCGTCGTCGCGGCCGGGATCGGCTATCCGGTGCTGATCAAGGCCGCCGCCGGCGGCGGCGGACGCGGCATGAAGGTGGCCCCCACCGAGGCCGATCTCGAGGAGGCGTGGCGGGTCGCCCGCACCGAGGCGAAGGCGGCGTTCGGCAACGACGAGGTCTATCTCGAGAAATATCTCGACAAGCCGCGGCATATCGAGCTGCAGATCCTCGCGGACAGCTTCGGCGCGGTCGTGCATCTCGGCGAACGCGACTGCTCGCTGCAGCGCCGCCACCAGAAGCTGGTCGAGGAGGCCGGCTCGCCCGCCCTCACGTCCGGGGAGCGCGACGCCATCGGCGAGGTTGCCACCGCGGCCCTGAAGAAGCTCGGCTACCGCAACGCCGGCACGCTGGAGTTCCTGTACCAGGACGGGCAGTTCGCCTTCATCGAGATGAACACCCGCCTGCA
>CAXTCT010000398.1:0-2525 GCA_964242565.1 uncultured Acetobacteraceae bacterium
CGGGCGACCGACACGCGGATCGAGCCCGACGCCTCCGCCGCGACCTATTTCTGGGCGGCCGCGCGGCTGACCGGGGGGCACGTCGATCTCGGCCTGGACGCGGCCGGCTTCACCCAGCCAGACGCGAAGGCCTGGCCCGTCATCGAGGCCTTTCCCCGGATGCCTCCCGTGATCGACGGCGCGCAGATGCAGGACGCGGTGCCGACGCTGGCGGTGCTGGCGATGTTCAACCACACCCCGGTGCGCTTCACCGGCATCGCCAACCTCCGGGTCAAGGAATGCGACCGGGTGCGCGCGCTGGCCACGGGGCTTGATCGCATCCGGCCCGGGCTCGGCCGGGAGGATGGCGACGATCTTCTGGTCGCCTCGGACCCCTCGCTCGCCGGCCAGTATCTGCCGAGCCGGATCGAGACCTTCGCGGACCACCGCATCGCCATGAGCTTCGCGCTGGCCGGGCTGAGGATCGGCGGGATCACGATCCTGGATGCCGGCTGCGTTTCCAAGACCTATCCCCGCTACTGGGAGGCCCTGGCGTCGCTCGGCGTCATGCTCGAGACCTGACCCCAGGCATCCATCTGATTCCCCCGATCCCGGGCTAGCGGTCCGTCAGCCGCAGCTCGATGCGCCGGTTCTTGGCGAAGGCATCTTCGGTGCTGCCGCTGTCGAGCGGCTGGTACTGCGAAAAGGCGGTCGCGGCGAGATGCTGCGGATCGACCCCCTGGCTGATCAGCAGCTTGACCACGGTGATCGCGCGCCCCGCCGAAAGCTCCCAGTTGGTGGCGAAATGCGTGCCGGCGATGGGCTGGCGGTCGGCATGGCCATCGACGCGCAGCACCCACGGCAGGTCCGGCGGAATGGTGGCGGCGATGCCCTTGAGCGTCACGGCCAGCGTGCGCATCTGGTCGGCGCCGCCCTTGGACAGCTCGGCGCTGCCGGACGGGAACAGCACCTCGCTCTGGAACACGAAGCGGTCGCCGACCACGCGTATCCCCGGCCGGTTGGCGAGCAGCTGGCTCAGCCTGCCGAAGAACTCCGAGCGGTAGCGCTTGAGCTCCTCGACCTTGTCAGCCAAGGCGAGGTTCAGCTTGTTGCCGAGGTCGGCGATCCTGACGTCGCGGTCCTTGACGTCCTTTTGCGAGATGTCGAGCGCCTGGGTGATCGCGGCGAGCTGCTTTTCCAGCTCGGCAAGCTGCTGGTTGAGCAGGGCGACCTGCGCCTGCGCGTCGCTGGTCAGCTTGCCCTCGGCCTGGATCTGGCTGTTCTGCCTGGCCACCTGCGCCCCCAGAGCCAGCGCCTGGGCTTCGAGTGCCCGCCGCGCCGCCTCGCTCCGGTCGCGCTGGGCGCCCAGCGTCGCCATCGACAGTCCGAGGTCGTGGGTCTTGACCCGCTCCAGCGACAGCAGCTCGGTCAGCTGCTGCATCTCGACCTGCAGCTTGTCGAGCACCTGCTGGCGGCCATTCAGCGTCACCGACAGGAAGGCCTGCGCCAGCACGAACACCAGAAGCACGAAGATGATGACCATGAGCAGGGTGGACAGCGCGTCCACATAGCCGGGCCAGGCGTCAAGGCCGTTCCGGGTGTTGTGCCGGCGCCTCATGCCGGATTGCCGCCGCCGATCGCGGCCAGCGTGCGGGTGAGCAGGCGCAGGTCGCCGCGCAGTTCCGCCGTGGTCTGCGCGCGGCCCTGCTCGTTCTCATGCAGCACGCGGGCGAGCAGGCGTTCGATGTTGCGCATATGCTCGCGCATCTCGCGCGCGCTGTCGCCATCCTGGCCGTCGCGGCCTTCGCTCATGCGGCGCAGGAGCGGCGTCAGGGCCGCCTGGTTCTCGCCGAGCCGCTGCATCAGCTGCAGGTTGGACCGCATCATCTCGGTGAGGTCGGAGATGCGGTCCGACAAGGTGTTGAGCGTCTGGTTATGCACCGCGCGCCCTTCCTCGCCACGGGCCAGCACGGATTGCAGGCCATCGAGATTTTCCGCCGTCTGCTCCAGCAGCGCCTGGACGTAATGCGGCACCGGGGTCTCGCCCTCGCCGACCATGCCGCCGGAGAAGCGGGTGATGCCGGCGAGCCATTCCTCCAGCTCGTTGAAGAAGCGGTTCTGCGCCTGTCCGGCGGTGAGATCGAGAAAGCCCAGCACCAGCGCGCCGGCAAGGCCGAACATCGAGCCGGAGAAGGCGGTGCCCATGCCGTGCAGCGGCCGCGCCAGCCCGCTCTTGAGCTGGTCGAACATCTGGTTGACGTCGCCCGAGCCGATCGAGAGATTGCCGATGACCTCGGAGATCGCGCTGACCGTCAGCAGCAGGCCGTAGAAGGTGCCGAGCAGGCCCAGGAAGATCAGCAGCCCGGTCATGTAGCGCGACAATTCCCGGCTCTCGTCGAGCCGCGAGGACAGGCTGTCGAGCAGGCTGCGCATCGCCGGCGTGGACAAGGTCAGCCGGTCGGCCCGGTTGCGCGAGGCGATCATCGAGGCCATCGGCGCCAGCAGCTTCGGCGGCGCGGGCGGTGCGAGCCCCGCGCGCGGGTGGC
>CAXTCT010000399.1:0-2520 GCA_964242565.1 uncultured Acetobacteraceae bacterium
GACCTGTGCGACGCGCTGCGCTCGCGGGACACCGAGCGGCTGGTTCGCGAGCGCAGCGGCCTGCCGCTCGATCCGATGTTCTCCGCGGTAAAGGCCGGCTGGCTGCTGGACCAATATGATCCCGGCCGGCTGCATGCGCGATCCGGCCGCATCTGCCTGGGCACGATCGACGCGTGGCTGCTCAGCCACTTCGCCCACGAGCCGCTGATCGAGGCCGGCAACGCCTCGCGCACGCAACTGCTGAACCTGCGGTGCGTCGACTGGGACGACGAGCTGCTCGCCCTGTTCCGGGTGCCGCGTTCCTGCCTGCCGCGCGTGGTCGCCTCGACCGGCCCCTTCCCGGCCTGCCGCGGAGTGGCTCCCCTGCGCGACGGCACCCCGGTCCATGCGGTGATGGGCGACAGCCATGCCGCCCTGTTCGGCCAGGGCGCCCACACGCCGGGCCAGGTCAAGGTCACCTACGGCACCGGCTCGTCGGTCATGGGGCCGATTGCCCAGCCCGACCACATCCAGGACGGGTTATGCCTGACGATCGGCTGGGTGACCGACCGGCCGGCCTATGCGGCCGAAGGCAACATACGCTCGGCCGGCTCGGCGCTGCGCTGGATGGCCGGCATCCTCGGCGTGGACGTGCCGGAGCTGGTGGCCATGGGCCTCGATGCCTCGAGCGAGGGGGTCGTGCTGGTGCCGGGCTTCGGTGGCCTCGGCGCCCCCTGGTGGGATCGCGATGCGGTCGGATTGCTGAGCAACCTGACACTGGGCAGCACGCGCGCCGCGCTGGCCCGTTCGGCGCTGGACTCCCTGGTGTTCCAGGTCGGCGACGTGGTGGAGGCGATCGCGCGCAGCGTCGGCGAGGTCCGCGAGATCTTCGTGGATGGCGGCCCCACCCGCACCGACGGGCTGATGCAGATGCAGGCCGACCAGCTTGGCCGGGTCGTCATGCGCAGCGCGGAGGCCGAGCTTTCCGCCCTCGGCGTGGCCCACCTCGCCGGCCTGTCCGCAGGGCTATGGTCCCGGTCACAACTCGATGCATTTCCCCGCCCGCGCGACCGCTTCAGGGCGGGGATCCCCGAGACCGAACGCAGCCAACGACGACGGCACTGGCACGAGGCGGTCGCCCGTTCCACCGGCCGGCGCGCCAGGGAAGACGCAATCGGGGAAGACGCAATCGGGGAAGACGCAATCAGGGAAGACTTCACATGACCGCCCATGAGATGCCCTCCTCTTCCGGCTCCGTCGCCGCGGCGCCCCCGCACGCCACGCGTCGCCGGCTGCTGCACCTCCTGAGCGGCACGCAGGGGCCGCTGATCGGGCTGATCGGGCTGTGCGTGGTGTTCGCCGCCACCTCGGACGTCTTCCTGTCGCTGCGCAATGCCTTGAACGTCATCGATCAGGTGACGACCCTCGGTATCCTGGCGCTCGGGATGACCGGCGTGATCATCATCGGCGGCATCGACCTGTCGGTGGGCTCGATCCTGGCCTTGTCGATCATGGTGCTGGGTTGGCTGCCGCAGGATTACGGCGTGGCGTTTCCCGTGGCCCTGCTGCTCGGCGTGCTGGCGGGCGGGCTTTGCGGCGTCGTCAATGGCCTGCTCGTCACGAAGGCGCGGCTGCCGGCCTTCATCGCCACCCTGACCATGATGTCGGTGGCGCGCGGCCTGGCCAACATCACCACCGACGGCCAGCAGGTGGTCGGCTATCCGGACTGGTTCACGGCACTGGCAACCGAGCGCCATCTCGGCGTGCTTTCGGCAACTGTCGGACTATTCGTCCTGCTGGCGCTGGCGGCCTGGGTGTTCCTGCGCTACCGCGCCACCGGACGCAGCCTGTATGCCATCGGCGGCAGCGCCGAGGTCGCGCGCCTCGCCGGCATCAAGGTGCAGAAGCTGACCATCGGCGTTTATGCCGTATCGGGCCTGCTGGCCGGCATCGCGGCGGCGGTGATGGCCTCCCGGCT
Source organism: uncultured Acetobacteraceae bacterium (assembly GCA_964242565.1). Classification (GTDB taxonomy): domain Bacteria; phylum Pseudomonadota; class Alphaproteobacteria; order Acetobacterales; family Acetobacteraceae; genus Lichenicoccus. The sequence continues at coordinate 1,958 of CAXTCT010000399.1, forward strand.
GGACAGCTCGCAGCCTTCCGCGGGCCTGGGCTATGAACTCGACGCGATCGCCGCCGTGGTCATCGGCGGCGCCAGCCTGTCGGGAGGCATCGGCAGCATCGGCGGCACCGTGGTCGGCGTGTTCATCATCGGCGTGCTGCATAACGGGCTCAATCTTCTCGGCATCTCCCCTTTCATCCAGCAGGTGGTGATCGGCGTCGTGATCGCGGTGGCGGTTACGTTCGATACGCTGCGCCGGCGTTGATATTTTCAATCAAGAAATCAAACAGGAAACACACATGTCCAAAATCCTTCTCGCTGCCGCAGGCGTCGTCGCCATGTCGCTGCCGGCCGCCGCCCAGAATGCCGCGAAGCCCGTGATCGGCCTCGCGGTGGCCAACCTGCAGGCGGACTTCTTCAACCAGATCAAGCAGGCGGTCAGCGCCGAGGCACGCGCGCGCGGCGCCACCGTCATCGTCCTCGACGCGCACGGCGACTCCGCGACCCAGGTCAACCAGATCCAGGATCTCATCACGCGCGGCGTCAAGGCGCTGATCTACATCCCGGCCGGCGCGACCGCCGCC
>CAXTCT010000400.1:0-2518 GCA_964242565.1 uncultured Acetobacteraceae bacterium
CGAGCCGAACGAATGCGGCCACATATAGAAGCCCAGCGCCGTCAGCAGCACGGTCTTGCCCGACCGCGCGAGCCCGGTGACGCCGACCCGCAGCACGCGCGGACGCATGTAGTCGAGGCTATTGCGGACCTGGCGGAAGGACAAATTCAAGCAAAAACGCCCCTCGATGATGAACTCCGGACGATCGGCGCGCGCGTCGCAAGATGTGTTCCTGCCAAAGCCCCTCGCACGAAGCCGTGAGATGCCGCGTCGAACCGCGCGTCCCGAGATTTGTCTTCAAACTGTAATTGCATCGACATTCTCGCGGACGGGGACAGGTCATACTAACTGCGACCGTCACCTATCGTCGCACGGAGAGATGGACCATGTCGCGTCGCTTACGACTGAACTGCACCAGCGCCGTCGTGGCGGTGGGGCTGGCCCTGCAGCCGCTGCTTGCCTGCGCAAGCCCGCCGCATGACGATATCGCGGCCCATAACCCGGTCGATGCGGCCATGGTCGAGCTGGCGCCCGCCTCGAGCGCCCTGGTCGCCGGCCTCGCCCATGCGCCGATCGGCGAGCCGGCCTATTCGCATGCCGCCAAGCTCGCCCTGCTGCGCAAGAACGTGAAATACGTGTTCGTCCTGTTCCAGGAAAACCGCTCGTTCGACCATCATTTCGGCACCTATCCCGGCGCCCGCGGCCTGTTCTCCCAGACGCACGCGCAGACCCCGGGCTTCACCCAGAAGCTGGTCGACACCGACGGCAAGACCCTCACCATCTCGCCCTTCCTGATCCCGCAGAGCGTCACCACGGCCGCCGGCGCCACCGTGCCGATCTATCCGGCCGACACGGACAGCACCGACCACTCGCACACCGGCATCAACAACAGCCTCGACATGACACCCGGGCATGTCGCGCTGAACGACCGCTATGCGCTCGACGAGGAAGGCCTCACCACCAGCAACGGCAGGATCGTCTCGCTCAAGACCGGTGTCGCGGCGACCGCCAACCCGACGCTGGCGCAGAAGCAGATGGGCGAGCTGGCGATGGGTCATCTCGACTGCGACACCACGCCTTTCCTGTGGCAGTTCGCCGACCATTTCACCTTGTTCGATAATTCATACCAGACCATCATCGGCCCCTCGACGCCGAACGCGCTGGCCATGATCGCCGGCCAGTCCGGCGAGACGCAATGGGCGCTGCACCCGGAGACCGGCAGCAACAATGCCAACCCGGTCGTGCTGGCGACCGGCGGCGAGCCGGTGGTGGCCGATCCCGGTCCGTTCGCCGGATCGGACTATGACACGACCCCGAACAAGCCGCCCTACGGGACCAACGACGTGTCTCCGGCCAAGCCGGGGCTGAACCAGACCTATGCGACGCTGCCGCTGTCATTCATGGGCAAGGGCATCGCGGCGACCATACAGTCCGACCTCGACCCGGCGCTGGACCTGCTCGACGTGCAGGACGACATCCGCACGATCGCCAGCAACAACATCAAGCCGACCAACTGGGGCTGGTATCAGGAAGGCTACGACCTCGAGGCGACCGACACCAACGGCATCGCCAGCCACGACACCTACATCACCCACCATAACGCGCCGCAATATTTCGGCTATGTCGGCGACAATCCCAAGGTGGCCTCCAACCTGCACGGCCTCGGCGATTTCTACAGCGATGTCGCGGCCAGGAAGCTGCCCGCGGCCGGGGGCGTGTATTATGTGCGTGGCGGCTACGGCAACAATGACGGACTGCTCCCGGTCGATCCGAGCGCCGTCGTGCGCGCGGCCTTTCCCGGCAGCGACGACCATCCCGGCTATTCCGACACGCAGATCGCGGAATCGCTACTGGCCGACGAGGTCAATGCCATCGCCGCCTCGCCATACTGGAAGAACAGCGCAATCATCATCGCCTACGACGAAACCGACGGGCTTTACGATCACCAGAACCCGCATTTCCGCGAACTCGATCCCGAAGGCAACCCGCTCGCCGCCGGCCCGCGCATCCCGCTGATCGTGATCTCGCCGTTCAGCCGCGTACACACGGTCAGCCACGAATACACCGAGCAAAGCTCGATCATCAAATTCATCAACGAGATGTTCAACCTCACCCCGCTCGCCGATCTCCCCGACGAGGCGCGCGGCCGCAGGCTTGGCCAGCAGGAATTCAACCAGGCCAATCTCGGCCCCGCCGACGGTCCGGCCAGCGCGGCCGGCGACCTGTTCTCCGCCTTCGACAACGCCCGCCTTTCCGGCCAGTTGGCGGTGCTTCCCGCCAGCTACGCCATGATCCCGGCCGCCATCGTGAAGTCGCTGCCGCACTACGCCGGCAATGGCTGCACGGCGTTGAACATCATTCCGACCGACTATGCGACCGGCAAGCTGATCGACCCGGCGCCGGCCGATTTCAACCCGCGTCCCGGCACGACCCCCGGCACGCCGAGCTCGGGTAGCTGGACCCCGTGACACGAAACCGGCTTGGAGGCAGGCGGATGGCCTGCCTCCTGTTCGGCCTGCTCGGCGGCATCGCAGCAGCG
>CAXTCT010000401.1:0-2512 GCA_964242565.1 uncultured Acetobacteraceae bacterium
GGCTCGGAAAGCCTGTTCGGCGTGCTGGCGCGGATCCGGCGCGCGGTCTTGCGCCGCGACGATCCCAATTACCGCCTGGCCGACATGACCCAGGCCTTCGCCGTCGCCTCGGCGCTCGAAGGCATTGTCGGGCTCGACCTGACCGAGCGCTGGACCTATGCGATGTGCCCGGTCGACGAGCGCGACAACGGCATCACCCGCCTGGCCGCCTGGGCCACCGACCATGCGGCGGGGCGTGCGGTGGCGCCGCCGCCGGCGGGAAGGCTGCTGCCGCCGGACCGGGCGTCGCGTGAGGAGCTGGAACGCGCCGAGAAGCGCCACAAGCGGCTGGTCGCGTGGCGCTGGCTGGCTTTGCGCTTCCCCGACTTCTATCCGGCACGGGAAGAAGCCGAGAATTCGACGCTGCGGCTCAATGGCTGGATCGAGGATGTGCTGCGCCAGCAGCGGCGCGGCCGCGGCGACGGCGGCTGACGGAACATCGGGCGGGAATTGGTGCGGGCGGTCGGAATCGAACCGACACTCCTTGCGGAACCGGATTTTGAGTCCGGCGCGTCTACCAGTTCCACCACGCCCGCGTCCGGGTTCCCGATATCAGAATGCGGATCGGGAAACCAGATGCGCTTATGCGGCAATCGGCTCCGGCACCGAGTGGCTGTGGATCCCGCATTCCACTTTCCGCGACCCCGACCAGCGGCCGGCGCGGCTATCCTCGCCGGCCGTCACCGAACGCGTGCAGACGGCGCAACCGATCGAGGGATAGCCCTGCTCGACCAGCGGATGACGCGGCAGCGCGCGGCGGGTCATTTCCTGCTCGATGCGTCCCGCGTCCCAGTCGGCCAGCGGATTGAGCTTCAGCCGGCGTCCGTCGCGCTCGACGAACGACAGGGCGGTTCGGGTCGCGGCCTGGAAACGCTTGCGGCCGCTGATCCAGGCATCGAACGGAGCCAGCGCAGCCTCGAGCGGCCCCACCTTGCGCAGGTCGCAGCAGGCATCCTGATCGTAATACCAGAGCTCGCCGGTGGGATCGCGCTCGCGGAGCGCACGCTCGCGCGGGACCACGTCGCGCACCTCGGTGAGGCCGAGATGGGCGGCGAGTTCCTCTCGGTAGGCCAGCGTTTGGGGAAAATGCTTGCCCGTCTCGAGGAAGATCACCGGCACGGCAGGGTCGATCTCGGCGATGACCGAAAGCAGCAGCGCGGATTCCGCGCCGAAGGACGACACCGCGCCGATGCGGTCCCGCAACGGACCGGTCACGGCATGTCCGAGTATCTCGCGGCCGGTGGCGCCGTCCTGCTCCATGCTCTCGAGTGCCGCGAATACCTGATCGAGATCGGGAGCCTCGTTACGGAAGCCGCAAGCAAGGTCGGCGGAAAGGGAAAAGGCGGGAGGCAGGTCCATCTCAGATCGCAATCCTGGTGCTGCACCGATATATAGACAAGTCACGGTCGGCCGTAAGAGTTTAAGCAGACCAACAAGGCAGGATTGTGTTTCTGTTGCAGCTCGGCCTCACCCGGCCGCTGCCGCGGCGTCAGGCCTTCAGGAGGTTCGGCGTGAAGCGCCTGGCGAAGTCAGCGGAATCAACGCTTTCCGGGGTGATCCCGATCAGCTTCATTTCATCCAGATATTGTGCAATCTGATTACGTAGATTTAATCCCATGGGATGCACGTCGCGCGCCTGCGTCTTCAGCATCCGGTCGGCCTGCTCGGCGGTGAGATCCGGGTCCCGTGCCGCCAGCAGGACGCCGACCTGCTGGGGATGCTTTTCCACCCAGGCGGCCGCCTCCTGCATGGCCAGCGCGATCGCCAGCGCGGCTTTCGGATCGTCCCGCAGCAGCCGGGTGCGCAGGCCCAGCACCCTTCTGACGCGGACGGCGTAGCTGCCGGACGTGCTGCTGGCGAGTTCGACCAGCTTCTGCTGCTCGCGCAACTGCCAGATCGCGGGATCATGGCCGACCACCGCCTGCACCTGCCCCTCGGCAAGCGCCAGTCCCAGCGAGGCCGCCGGCAGGGTGCGCCACTCGACGTCCTTGTTCGGGTTCATCCCCTTGCGCCGCATCATGATCGAGAAGAACAGCCGGTCGGGACTGTCGGGGTTGGTGAGGCCGATGACATGCCGGTACAGATCCTCGATGCGGTGCAACGAGGTATGGCGTGGGATCAGCATCCGCGCATTGCCGCCGGGCAGGCCGCAGAGCAGGCGGCCATCCAGCCCCGCCTGCAGGCGCGGCAGCCAGGACAGGGCGGCGGCCACGGCCCCGTCGGCCTGGTTGTTCTGGACGCGGTCGAGCGCCTCCCGCCCGGACAGGACCGGTGGCCCGGAGAAGCGGATGTCGAGATTATAGCGCGCGAAGATGCCCTGGTCGGCGGCGGCCAGCAGCACCGCATCGCGTTGCGGGTTGGGCACCGCCAGCACAAGCCGGCGCGGCTTGCCGTCGAGAGCCTGGCTCTTGTCGCGATGGGGGTGGCGGATCTGGTTGCGCACCACCAGGCCGGCCACGGCCAGGCCGACGCC
>CAXTCT010000402.1:0-2510 GCA_964242565.1 uncultured Acetobacteraceae bacterium
CGCCGCCGCCGTCGATGCCGGTGGCCAGCACCACCTTGCGGGCCAGCACGCTCTGCTCGCCGTCCGCCCGCTTGACCACCAGGCGCAGCAGGCCGTCATGCGGGACGATGGCGGTGACGGCGCTGTCATTATCGACCGGCAGCGCCAGCACGGTCCGGAACCAGTCCAGATAGGCCTGCCAGTCCTGCCGGCTGATCTTGCCCAGCGCGGCCCAGGCGGCAGCGCCGCTGCGGGCCTCGAACCAGCTCCGCGGCGTCAGCGAGGGCAGGCCGAGATCGGGGCCGGTGACGTGCTTGGGGGTGCGCAGCGTGAGCATCCGGGCGAAGGTGACCCAGGGACCTTCCTGGCCGGGGGCATTGCGGTCGAACACGCGGATGTTGGTGATGCGTTCGCGCATCAGTCCGAAGGCGGTGGCGAGGCCGCCCTGGCCGCCGCCGACGATGGCCACATCGAGCACCGGCTGGCCCTCATGCGTGCGGGACGGCACCCATGGCCTGGCCGGATAGGCGAGCCGGTCGAGATCGCGCCGCACGGTGGCCTCCAAGGTCGCCAGATCATCCAAAGCTTCTCTCCTGATGCGCCCCTGATGCGCCCCCCTGATGCAACGGGACGTGGGCGCTGGCCTAGCAAGCGCCGGGCCGCGCGCGCCCCGGTTCAACTGCCGCGATAGGTGCTGTAGCCGAAGGGCGAGAGGATCAGCGGGACATGATGATGGGCGAGCGGATCGCTGACTGTGAACCGGATCGGGATCGCGTCGTAGAAGCCCGGCTGTCCCTCGCGCCAGTCGCCGACATGAAAGACGATCTCGTAGAGCCCGGCCCGCAGCGCCTCCCCTGCAAGCAGAGGAGCATCGCAGCGCCCGTCGCGGTTGGTGGAGAAGCGGCCGACGCATTGCCACAACCCGTCGTCGCTTCGGTTCAGCTCGATCCGCAGCCCGGCCGCGGGCCGGCCGGTGGCGGTGTCGAGAACATGGGTGGTGATGCGTCCGGCCTGGTTCATGGCATGCCTAATATCGTTATAATAACGGTCGAAGCTTTACAATAACCGGCTCGACAATGCGGTTGGGACAGCCCGCTGAGCGTATAAGAACATATCAAGAACAAGTCGAGAATGGCTGTCCGTTGGGTGTCGTGCAAGTGGATCCGGCTGGATCATTGCGGTGAACGGCGCCCTTGCCTATTTTAGGAGGTGCAAAGCGGTCGTGAACCATGGTCGCATGGGAATGCATGGCCGCAATAGTTGAAGGACCAGGGATGTCTGCATCCAAGTCTGCCGTCCAGCCGCATCATGACAACTCCGCCGGCCGGATGAATTTCGAGCTCGACGAAGGCACCACGGACATGGTGCGCAGGCTGGCCGAGATACTGGGCGTGCGGGCCTCGGACGTCATCGCCAAGGCGATCGCCAACGAGGCGTTCATCGTGTCCGAAACCCGCAACGGCCGACGCTTCCAGCTTCGCGACGACAACAAGGTCGCCCCGGTGAATTTCGTTTGAGCAGCCAGGCGTGGCCGAGGATGATTTCTACAGGCGCCCGGTGGTCGTCGTGGGTGGCGCGGACGAGGCGGCGACCCCCGCGGTGGCAAGGGCCAACGCCTTCGAGCAGGTGCCCGCGCCGGAGCGGTACAACCCCGTCAAGGCGCGCGAGACCATGCGCGGGAGGCTGGCGCTCGGCGTGCTGATCGTTGTCGGCATCGAGATATTGCTGTTTTTCGCCCTCGCCTTCCTGCATGTCGAGCCGGTGCAGGATATCAAGGAACTTGGATTGCTGCTGTTCACGCCCACCATCGGCGTGCTCGGCACCGTGCTCGGTTTCTATTTCGGCCTCGACAAGGCCAGCCGATCCGGACCGGAATAGATCTGCCGGTGAGGCAGACCCTGATGGGCCGGCTGGACGCGCTGGCGCAATGCACCGATAGCGACAACGGGCTGACCCGGCTCTATCTGTCACCGGCCCATGCCAAGGCGGTCGAACAGGTACGGGGCTGGATGCGGGCGGCCGGGCTGGCGACGCGCCTGGATGCGGCGGCGACCCTGATCGGCCGCCTGGAGGGTCCGCCGGGCTGCAGGACCTTGCTGATCGGCTCGCATATCGACACGGTGCGCGATGCGGGACGCTATGACGGCAATCTCGGCGTCCTGGCCGGTCTGGCCGCCCTGGAGCGGCTCCAGGACGAGGGCGCGCGGCTGGATTTCGCCGTGGAATTGCTGGCGTTCGGCGACGAGGAGGGAGTACGGTTCCCGCTCACCATGACCGGGTCGCGTGCCTGCGCCGGCACGCTGGATGTCGAGCGCCAGCTCGAGGCGGAGGATGCGGACGGCCTCTCCTTGCGCCAGGCCCTCGAAGCCTTCGGCTGCGATCCGGCCAGGCTGGGCGAGGCGGCCTATGATCCGGCGGCCGTGATCGGCTATATCGAGCTGCATATCGAGCAGGGGCCGGTGCTGGAACAGGCCGGCCTGGCGCTGGGCGTGGTGAGCGCGATCAACGGCGCCAGCCGCTTTGCCGCGACG
>CAXTCT010000403.1:0-2499 GCA_964242565.1 uncultured Acetobacteraceae bacterium
CGGACTGGCGCCTGGGGATCGTTCCGGGATCGGACACGGGCGCCGTCGAGATGATCCTGTGGTCGCTGCTCGGGCCGCGTCCGGTGGATGTGCTGGCCTTCGAGAGTTTCTCCGCGGCCTGGGCGAACGACATCGCAGCCGAGCTTGCCCTGCCCGATGTCCGGGTCCTGGATGCGCCATACGGGCGCCTGCCGCCGCTCGACCGGGTGGACTGGTCGTCGCGCGACGTGGTGTTCGCCTGGAACGGCACGACGTCCGGCGTCTGTTTCCCCGGACCCGGGACGATCCCGGAACGTCATCCGGGGCTGGCGATCTGCGACGCCACCTCGGCGGCGTTCGCGATGGAGCTGCCCTGGGACCGGCTCGATGTGGTCACCTGGTCCTGGCAGAAGGTGCTGGGCGGGGAAGCGGCGCATGGCATGCTCGCACTGTCGCCGCGCGCGGTCGCGCGCCTGGAAGCCGCTCCGCCGCCCCGCCCGTTGCCCAAGCTGTTCCGGCTGACCGCCAAGGGACGCCTGATCGAGGGCATCTTCTCCGGCGACACCATCAACACGCCGTCGATGCTGTGCGTCGAGGATGCGCTCGACGGTTTGCGCTGGGCCCAGGCGATCGGCGGCCTCGATGCGCTGATCGCCCGCAGCCGGGCCAATCTCGACGCCCTGGAGCGATGGGTGGCGCAGTCGGACTGGGCCGCGTTCCTGGCCGAGGATCCGGCGACGCGCTCCAGCACCTCGATATGCCTGCGCATCGTCGCACCCTGGTTCACGGCCTTGCCGTCCGAACGCCAGGCCGCGGCGGCCAGGCATCTGGCCGGGCTGCTCGACCGCGAAGGGGTCGCGTTCGACATCGCCAGCTACCGCGATGCGCCGCCGGGCCTGCGCATCTGGGGCGGCGCCACGGTCGAGACCGCCGATATCCTGGCCCTGCTGCCCTGGCTCGACTGGGCGGCCCGGGAGACCCGAGCCTTCCAGGAGACCAAGGCCCGCCAGGAGACGGGACCGGCTTTCGCTGATATAGCCCCACCTGATTCCAGGATTGGCTGATGACCGACGATCCCCCCCCCAATCCGGCCCTGCTTCCCACCGGTCTGCGCGACCTGCTTCCGCCGGAGGCGGAAACCGAGGCGATTTCGGTCGAGGCGCTGATGGCGGTGTTCGCGAGCCACGGCTATGAGCGGGTCAAGCCGCCGCTGCTCGAGTTCGAGGACAGCCTGCTCACCGGCCCCGGCGCCGCGATCGCCGCGCACACCTTCCGGCTGATGGACCCGGCCACCCACAGGATGATGGGGCTGCGTCCGGACATGACGCCGCAAATCGCGCGTATCGCCGCCACCCGGTTGACCAACGCGCCGCGTCCGCTGCGGCTGTCCTATGCCGGCGCCTGCGTGCAGGCACAGGGCGGCCCGCTCGCCCCCGACCGCCAGATCGCGCAGGCCGGTATCGAACTGATCGGCCCGGACTCGCCCGCCGCCGATGCGGAAATCATCGTGCTCGGCGCGCAGGCGCTCGCCGCCGCCGGCCTTGCCCGCTTCAGCTTCGACCTGACCCTGCCGACGCTGGCGCCGACCCTGGTCGAGGAGGCCGGGATCCCGGCCGCGGACCGCCCGGCGTTGATGCGCGCCCTGGACCGCAAGGATGCGGCCGAGGTCGCCCGCCATGGCGGCCGGCTGGCGCGCACGCTGACCGATCTGCTGCTCGGGGCGGGACCGGCCGGGCGCGCGCTCGACGTGCTTCGGCAGGCCGCGCTTAGTCCTGTCGCGAAGCTTCTGGTCGAAAGGATGGCGGCCAGTGTCGCCGCGATCCAGGCACGCGCGCCGGAGCTGCGCCTGACCATCGATCCGATCGAGTTCCGTGGCTGGCGCTACCATACCGGCCTCTGCGCCACGGTCTATGCGCCCGGCCGGCACGAGGAGCTCGGTCGCGGCGGCCGTTATCTCAGTGGCGGCGGCGAGCCGGCCTGCGGCCTGACCTTGCGTCCCGAAGCCATCCTGCGCGCCATGCCCGCGGGTCCCGCGCGGCCCCGGCTGTTTGTTCCGCATGACGGTGACGACGCATCGGCCGGGGCGTGGCGGGCACGGGGCTTCGCCACCATCGCCGCCCTTGATGCGGTCGATGACGTGCGGGCGGAGGCGAGCCGTCTCCACTGCACCCACATTCTGTCGGATGGCGAGGCGGTGGCGCTTGCCGCCCGGTCCCCTGCCGCCGCAACCAGGAGCTGAGCATGTCCAACGTCACCGTGATCGGCGCCCAGTGGGGCGACGAGGGCAAGGGCAAGATCGTCGACTGGCTGGCCAGCCGCGCCGACATCGTGGTGCGCTTCCAGGGCGGCCACAATGCCGGTCACACGCTGGTGGTCGGCGACCAGACCTACAAGCTGTCGCTGCTGCCGAGCGGACTGGTGCGCGGCAAGACCGGCATCATCGGCAACGGCGTGGTGATCGACCCCGAGGCGCTGCTGTCGGAGATCGATCGCGTGCGCGGCCAGGGCCTCGACGTCAGC
>CAXTCT010000404.1:0-2498 GCA_964242565.1 uncultured Acetobacteraceae bacterium
CAGGTCGGCCGTCGATCCCTGCGGAAAGCCGCCGCCGATCATGAAGTCCGAGGCGGTGAAGGAGGCGGACGAGGTGATCACCGACGTCTGCACGACGACGCCGTCGAGGCGATAGGTGAGCAGTCCGTCATCCTTGATCATGGTCATGACGTGCCAGCCGGCCGTGATCGTGTTCTGCTCGGCGTTCGTGGCGTCCGCGTTCTGGTCGGTGAGATCCGCACCCTCGTAGCCGGAGAAATCATTGACGCGAAGCTGCACGTATTGCAGCGGTCCGGGAGAGGCCAGGGCGCCCCATATCGGACCGGCCTCGTAATTATAGGCCTTGTCGACCTTCAAGGCGATGACCGTCGTGAAGGACCCGCTGCTGCCGAGGTCGCCGCTGTTGGCGAGATCGACCAGGGCCGCGCCGGCCGTGCCGTCGACGCCACCGGCGCCGAGCCAGTTGGTCGATGGGTCGGCAAGGTTGGCGCTGATCTTGGTCGCGTCGAACCGCAATGTCTGGCTGGTGCCCTCGGCACCGGATGCGGTGGCGATGGTTACCGGGTTGTCGTCCGATCCGGTCATGACCGTCAGCCATTGCGCAGGGTCGAGCGAGTTGAGCACCCGGGTCACCGTCCCATCGGCGGCCGTTACGAGATCGGCCGCATCGTTCGCGTCGAACTCGAACACCTCGGTTGCACCGGGCGATGTCGTGAGCGACGGCGCGGTGGATGCATCGTCGGGCTGAGCAAGGTTGGCAGCGCCAGACAAGACGCCGATGCGCGCGGACATATCGGAAAACTTCCTGTAGTAACTCCCTGATGTCGTGGATGAAAAACCTTAAGAAGTCATGAAAGCCGGCAAGGCTCCTCCGCCTTCATCCGCGCCCGCGATATCCGGGCACGTCCTGTGACGGGATCCAGACGTCACGCGGCGGCTCGCCGGTCTGCCAGAACACGTCGATCGGCATGCCGCCGCGTGGATACCAGTAGGCGCCGATGCGCAGCCAGGCAGGGGCGAGGCGCGTCACCAGTGTCGTGGCGATCTGCAGGCTACAATCCTCGTGGAAGGCGCCGTGATTTCTGAAGCTGGTCAGATAGAGCTTGAGCGACTTGCTCTCGACGATCCATTCGCCGGGCACGTAGTCGATCACCAGGTGCGCGAAATCGGGCTGCCCGGTCATTGGGCAGAGCGAGGTGAACTCCGGCGCGGTGAAGCGCACCAGATAATGCCTGCCCTGGTGTGGAGCGGGCACGCGTTCCAGCACCGCCTCGGCCGGGCTCGCCGGCTGGATAGTCGGGCGGCCAAGCTGGGTCAGCCCGTCGAGGAAGGGATCGTTCATGCTTCAGGCTCCTGGTCCGGATCGTCGATGCTCGGCGCCGGCTGCTTCGCCCAGTTTGCCGCTTAACGCATCGGCACCATGCCCAGCCGGCCCAGCAGCCGCATGTCGGCACCCTGAGCCGCGTTGGGCGTGGTCAGCAGCTTGGGTCCGTAGAAGATCGAGTTGGCGCCGGCGAGGAAACACAGCGCCTGCTCCGCGTCGCTCAGGCTCTCGCGGCCGGCCGAGAGCCTGACCATGCTGCGCGGCATGGTGATCCGGGCGGCGGCGACGATGCGGACGAAATCGATCGGATCGACCGCCGCCGCGTCGTTGAGCCTGGTGCCTTCGACATGCACCAGCAGGTTGATCGGGACGCTCTCGGGATGCCGCGGCAGGCAGGCCAGCGTGGCGAGCAGGCTGGCCTGGTCATCCTGGCTTTCGCCCAGCCCGATGATGCCGCCGCAACAGACATGGATGCCCGCATCGCGCACATGGCCGAGCGTGTCGAGCCGGTCCTGGTAGCTGCGCGTGGTGATGACCTCGCCGTAATGCTCGGGCGAGGTGTCGAGATTATGGTTGTAATAATCCAGTCCCGCGTCGCGCAGCCGCCCGGCCTGCGGCGCCGTGAGCATGCCCAGGGTCACGCAGCTTTCCAGCCCCAGCGCCTTCACGCCTTGAATCATGGCGCATACCTGGTCGAGGTCCTGATCCTTTGGCGAACGCCACGCCGCCCCCATGCAGAACCGGCTCGCACCGGCCTGCCTGGCCGCGCGGGCTTCGGCCAGCACCGCCTCGACCGCCATCAGCTTACTGGCCTTCAGGCCGGATTTGTGGTGGACGCTCTGTGAGCAATAGCCGCAATCCTCGGGACAGCCGCCGGTCTTGACCGAGAGCAGGGTGGAGATCTGCACCGCCCTGGGATCGAAATTCTCCCGATGCACGGCCTGCGCGCGGAACAGCAGGTCCGGGAAAGGCTGGGCGATGAGTGAGGCCACCTCCTCGCGGCTCCAGTCGTGACGCAATTCCGAAGTTCCTCCGCTCAGGCGATCGATCGCGCCATCCGGCATCTAGCAGGCTCCTCTCCCCATCCTGCCCGAGGGTCTGCCACAGAAGCGGCCTTGCTGGCCAGCAAGGCCGCGGCCGCACCAGCGGGCGCCAGCCCACCAATGCGGCCGCCTTCGGGGGCTTCGGCTTCAGC
>CAXTCT010000405.1:0-2493 GCA_964242565.1 uncultured Acetobacteraceae bacterium
GGGCACAGACCGGGTCGGTGGCCGCGGCGTCGCCGGCCAGGGCGAGCGCCTGGCAGCGGCAGCCGCCCCAGTCGATCTGCTGCATCGGGCAGGAGCGGCAGGGTTCGGCCATCCATTCCGTCCCCCGGAAGCGCCGGAACAAGGGCGAGTTTTCCCAGATGCCGCGCAGGCTGTCGTCGCGTATCGTGGGCAACGCGATCCCGGGAATGGTCTCCGCCGCATGGCATGGCAGCACCCGCCCGGAGGGGGTGACGTTGACGAAGCGGCGTCCCCAGCCGCTCATGCAGGGCTTGGGCCGGGTGGCGTGGTAGTCCGGCGTCACATACTCGATGGCCAGCGCCTGGCCGTAGCGCGCGCGGCCCTCGGCGACGGCGTGGTCGGCGGCATCGAGTTGCGCCCGGTCCGGCAGCAGCGACGCGCGGTTCAGCAGGCCCCAGCCGGCATATTGCGTATGGGCGATCTCGACGCGCCTGGCCCCGATGGCATGGGCAAGCGTCAGCATCTGCGGGATGCGCGCGCAATTCTGGCGGTGGATGACGAAGTTCAACGTGAGCGGCATGCCCTCGTCGATGATCAGCCGGGCAGCCTCGAGCTTGCGGGCGTGGGCGCCGCGCATGCCGCCGATGCGCTCGGCCTCGTCGGCGCAGGCGTCCTGGAGGGAGAGCTGCACATGGTCCAGCCCGGCCGCGACGAGCCGGTCGAGGCCGCTCCGGTCGAGCATGACGCCGGACGTGATCAGGTTGGAGTAGAGCCCGAGCGCGGCCGCGCGCGCCACCAGCGGCGCGAGGTCCGGGCGTGCCATCGGCTCGCCGCCGGAGAAATGCACCTGCAGCACGCCCAGGGCGGCGGCCTCGTCGAGCACGCGTTGCCACTCCGCGGTCGGCAGTTCGGTGTCGCGGCGCTCCAGCGCCAGCGGGTTCGAGCAGTACGGGCATTGCAGCGGGCAGCGGTGCGTGAGCTCGGCGAGCAGGCTCATCGGGGGCGGGAGCATAATGGTCATCCGCGCAACAACCCCTTTTCGCCGAGCGCCCGGGCGAGCGTCAGCACGTCCTTCGCCACCTGTGCGCGGGGGGCCTGGAAAGAGGCGGCGAGGATGTCGATGATGGCCGCGAGAGTGACGACCCCATCGATCAGCCTGAGGATCTCCAGGGCGATCTCGTCCGCCATGAAGGCCTTTTCCGGGGCCAGCAGCACCCATTGGCCACGCACCGCGTCATGACGCAGGCGGGTGCCCCGGGTGAAGGCCGGGATGCTGGCTTCGTCGAGCCTCGTGGCGTGGCTGGCCATCAGCCGGCCCGGAAGGCGCCGGGCGGGACCAGGCCGGGCGAGACATAGCAGTAATCGAGCGCATCGAGCATCGACCACAGCACCGAGCATTTGAAGCGGAGCGCGTCCAGGACCAGCGCCTGCTGCTCCGGCGTGCGGGCATGTTCGCGCACATAGGCCAGCGCGAAGCCGGCATCCTGCGGCGCCTGCGTCAGCCGGGGGGTGAAATAGGCGAGCGTATCGTGGCTGACGAAACCATAATGGCGCAGCATGCCGGAGACGCGTTCGCCGATGATCGCGGGGGCGAACAATTCGGTCAGCGACGAGGCGACGGCTTCGAGCAGGGACGCGTCCCGGACGAAGGCGACATAGGCATCGACGGCGAAGCGGGTGGCGGGCAGCAGGCCCTCCAGCGAGACGACATAGCCGCGATCCAGCCCGAGCCCGTCGGTCAGCTTCAGCCAGCGGGCGATGCCGCCGCTGTCGGTCGCGTCGCCGTCATGGTCGACCAGGCGCGACCGCCACGCGCGCCGAAGCTCCGCGGTCGGCAGGCGCGCCAGCAAGGTCGCGTCCTTGGCGGGAATGCGGCTCTGGTAATAATAGCGGTTCAGCGCCCAGGCCTGGACCTGCAAGCGGGCCAGCCTGCCGTCATGCAGGGCCCGGTGGAACGGGTGCAGGTTGTGGTAGCGCGCCGCGCCAACGGCGCGCAGTCCGGCTTCCAGCGCGTCGGGCGATAGCGGCGGGGGCGATAGCGGGGCGTCTAGGACCATGTCATGCCGTCATCGGCAACGATCCAGCCCGCCGCTTCCGCGATGCCGCGTTCGGGGCTGTCCGCGAGCAGCACCGGATTGGAGTTGTTCATGTGGATGAGCATTTTGCTGGCGCAGTTGATGGCGCGGAAGCCCTCGATGACCCCGGCGGGTCCGCTGACCGGCACATGACCCATGCGCCTGCCGGTCTTGTCGCCCAGGCCGGCCCGGATCATCTCGTCATCCTGCCAGAATGTGGCATCGAACAGGAGGCAATCCGCATCCCGCGCGCGGGCCACCAGGTCCGGCGTGATCATGGCGCAGGCCGGCACGAACAGCATCCGCCGCGTCCCGTCGGACAGGCAGAGACCGAGCGTCTCGCCATCGAGCAGCAAGGGGGCGGGATACGACCGCCCCGCGCCGGCCTCCGCCTCGGCGTAGAGCGGCAGCTTGCCGGCGACCGCAAAACCCGTGACCT
>CAXTCT010000406.1:0-2488 GCA_964242565.1 uncultured Acetobacteraceae bacterium
CGCCGGGGATGCCGGGGCGGATCACCCAGTTATGGTCGTAGCCCTGTGCCCGCGCCAGTTGCGGGTGCGGATCGCGCAGGCGGGCGCCGATCGCGGTCGCCTCGCGGAAATCGAGCGGCGTGCCGTCGAGGCTTGCGATCTCTCCGGTCGGGATCAGGCTTTCGTCGACCGGCGTGTAATGGTCCGCCTCGATCCGGACGATCTGTTCCTCGATGGAGCCGCTGCCATTGCCGGCAAGGTTGAAGTAGCTGTGGTTGGTCAGGTTGACGATGGTCGGACGGTCGGTGGTGGCGACATACTCGATGCGCAGCGCGCCGTCGTCGCGCAATCGGTAGGTGACGCGGGCCTCAAGGGTGCCGGGGTAGCCGGCCTCGCCATCGGGACTGACCAGGGAGAGGGTGACGGCGCCCCCGTCATCGGGGTCCGGTGCCAGGGTCCAGACGCGGCGGCCGAAGCCGTCCGGGCCTCCGTGCAGCGCGTTCGGGGGATTGTTGACCGGGAGCTGGTATTCCTGTCCATCCAGCGAAAAACGGCCACGGGCGATGCGGTTGGCGAACCGGCCGATCAGCGCGCCGAAATGGCAGTTGCCGTTGTGGGCCTCGTAGCTTTCGATATCAGGAAAGCCGAGCACGATGTTGCCGAGCCGGCCGTCGCGATCGGGGGTCTCGATCGAGGTGATGATGCCGCCGTAGCTGATGACGCCGACCGACACGCCGTTGCCCGCGGTCAGGCTCGCCCGGACGATGGGCTCGCCGGTGGAAAGCGTGCCGTAGGGGGTCAGGTGCCGGGTGGTCATGATGTCGTCCCCTGCTTGGTGGAACGCCGCGCGCGCCCCACCCGGATCGAGGCCTAGTAGCGGTAGAGCTCGTGCTTGAACGGACCGGTCTGCGGCACGCTGATATAGTCGGCCTGCCTGTCGGTCAGCAATGTGAGTTCGGCGCCGATCTTGGCGAGATGGAGGGAGGCGACCTTCTCGTCGAGATGCTTGGGCAGGGTGTAGACCTGGTTCTGGTATTTGCCGGCAGGAGCGGTCCACAACTCGATCTGCGCGAGCGTCTGGTTGGTGAATGACGCCGACATCACGAAGGAAGGATGCCCGGTCGCATTGCCGAGATTGACCAGCCGGCCTTCGGACAGCACCAGCAGACGCTTGCCGTCGGGGAACTCCACCTCGTCGACCTGCGGCTTGACGTTGTCCCATTTATAGTTGCGCAGCGCGTCGATCTGGATCTCGGAGTCGAAATGGCCGATATTGCAGACGATGGCGCGATGCTTCATCTCACGCATATGCTCGATGCGGATGACGTCGACATTGCCGGTGCAGGTCACGAAGATGTCGCCGCGCCTGGCGGCCTTCTCCATCGTCACGACCTCGTAGCCCTCCATGCCCGCCTGCAGGGCGCAGATCGGATCGATTTCGGTCACCAGCACGCGGCAGCCGGCATTGCGCAGGCTGGCGGCCGAGCCCTTGCCGACATCGCCATAGCCGGCGACGACCGCGACCTTGCCGGCCATCATCACGTCGGTGCCGCGGCGGATCGCGTCGACCAGGCTCTCGCGGCAGCCATACAGATTGTCGAACTTGGATTTGGTGACGCTGTCGTTGACGTTGATCGCCGGCACCAGGAGCGTGCCCTTTTTCGCCATCTCCCAGAGCCGGTGGACGCCGGTTGTGGTCTCCTCGGAGATGCCGCGCACGTCCTTCATCAGGTCGGGATATTTGTCGTGCATCAGCACGGTCAGGTCGCCGCCGTCATCGAGGATCATGTTCGGGGTCCAGCCGTCCGGCCCGCGCACGGTCTGCTCGATGCACCACCAGAATTCCTCCTCGCTGAGGCCCTTCCAGGCGAACACCGGAACGCCTGTGGCGGCGATGGCGGCGGCGGCCTGATCCTGCGTCGAGAAGATGTTGCACGACGACCAGCGCACGGTCGCGCCAAGTGCCGTCAGCGTCTCGATCAGCACCGCGGTCTGGATGGTCATGTGCAGGCAGCCGGCAATGCGGGCACCCTTGAGGATCTGGCCGGGGCCGAATTCTTCGCGC
Organism: uncultured Acetobacteraceae bacterium; assembly: GCA_964242565.1. Classification (GTDB taxonomy): domain Bacteria; phylum Pseudomonadota; class Alphaproteobacteria; order Acetobacterales; family Acetobacteraceae; genus Lichenicoccus. Next base: position 2,045 of record CAXTCT010000406.1, read on the forward strand.
AGCGCCATCAGGCCGGGCATCTCGCCCTCGGCGATGGAGATCTCCTTGCGGCCCCAGCCGGCGAGGCTGAGATCCCTTACCTTGAAGTCGGTGCTGCTCATGGCGATGGTCTCATCCTGCTTCGGTCGAAATCTGGCGCTGGCTATCTGGCGCTGGCTATACAGGCTGGCCGGGCGCGAGGAAACCGTGCATCCCGCCGCTTTCATGCCGAGCGCCGCCGCGCCGGCGACCCAGGAGGCGTTGCTTTCCTTGCCGCCGAATCCGCCGCCGAGGCGGCGCACGCTCACGGTGATGCGATTGTAATCGAGGCCGAGCAGGCGCGCGCAAATGTGTTGCACTTCCGACGGGTTCTGCGTCGAACTGTGGACCGCGACGTCGCCATCCTCGCCCGGCGTCGCGAGCGCGATCTGGGGTTCGAGGTAGAAGTGCTCTTGGCCGCCGACT
>CAXTCT010000407.1:0-2483 GCA_964242565.1 uncultured Acetobacteraceae bacterium
CGGGCCGTGGCCGCACCGGATGCGCCACCGGCCGGCCAGCCGGCGAGCTCGCCCGTCCGGCGGCTGATCCGGCGGTATCTCTAGTCAATGCTGCACCGAAGAGTCTGGCCGGTTGGTCTGATGAACCGGCCTGAGCGTCATCACGAGGGCTGCCATCAGGCTCGCACCATAGCCCCACAGCAACCATGCCGCCGAAAGAGTCCGGCCGGATGGATCCGCACCGTAGATTTTTGGTGCCCAACGAAGGACGCCGGCATCCAGGAGCGTATCCAGCGCGACGACGAGCGCGGTCGCCGTCACCAACTGGTGCGGCGCGAGCTTGGCGATCCGCCGGGCAAGACGCACGCAGAGCCATGCCACTGGCAGACTGATCACGAAGCTCAGGTCGCCGCGCCACCCGGGCTGAACGGCCTCAGGGTCAAGTTCGAGGCCTTCGACCGCTACTATCCAGAAGACGGCGGCGAGTGCCGACAGCAAGCCTGTCTGACGAAGCGTAATCATCCTCATCTCCATTGTGTATCACCTGATACATGTATCGGGTGATACATATCTCCTTGCTGTATTCTCGGCTAGAAAAATCGAATGACGAATGAGGAACGCCGCGCGGTTCTGATTGACCGCATAGCGGCGATTGCACTGGCCGAAGGACTTGATGCGCTCGCTTTGCGTGGACTGGCAGACCGCCTGGCGACCAGCAGCCGCATGCTGCTCTATTACTTCCAGACCAAGGATGCGCTTGTGACAGCCACGTTGTTGCGTATCTCGGAGCGTATGACGGAGTTGCTGCGTTCGCTTGAGAAGGCGCCTCGCTCCACGCCGGGGGCACTGATGGAAATGGTGCTTACCGTCTTCGCCGCAAAAGAGTTCGCACCATTCCTCCGCATCTGGACCGAGGTGATCGCGCGCGGCGGCCGCGGCGAAGCTCCCTATAACGCGATAAGCCGTCTCATCGTCGAGCGCTGGGTAGCGTGGACTGAAGCGCGCCTTCTGCCTGAGACCCACGGACACGCGCACGCGGTCGCAATTTCACTGCTGGCAATGATCGATGGGCTCACCCTTCTGGAGATGGCCAGCCCAGGTTGCACAGAAGATGCCCGTAAGCTGCTGCCTGCTGTATGTCGCGGTCTCGGATAAGATGATGTCGATCGTGGCCGGAAGCGAACTGTCCGGTCCATAATCCCGACGGCTGCTGCCGATCCTTCTCGAACTTCATCGGTCGCGGAGCAACGCCCTTAATATTTTCGAAAGCAGGACGGTCTAAGATCTCTCACGCGTGCTGATAAGGCGGCGGCGTGAGCAGGGGGAGTACCGGATGTGTGCCGTTTGAGTGAAGCATGGTCTTGGAACATACCGGCCTCCAGTGATCGGGTGCTCATAAGCCTTGCCACCTCGATGAACTCGCTCGATTACCCCTCCGCGAGATAGCCTATGTTTCCTGATGCGCCCGTCCTTCTTGATCGTGAGTCCGCGGGTCGGACTGACGGCGGGCATCCGGCTTGCGGCGACCGTCCGCGTCCGATCCTGATGGCCGATCTGGAGGCGGCGCTGGACCGCGGCGAATTCGAACTCCGCCTCCAGCCAATCGTCCGGCTCGCCGATGGAAAGATCAAGGGTTTCGAGGCACTGGCGCGCTGGCAGCGACCCGGATGCGGCTTGGTCATGCCGTCCGACTTCATCTCCTTGCTTGAAGAAACAAAGCTGATCATCCCGTTTGGCGCATGGCTCGTTCGCGAGGCCTGCCGGATCCTGCGGGAATGGCAGTGCCAGCATCCGGCGGCCGAATGGCTGACCCTGAACATCAACCTGTCCGCGCGCCAGTTCGAGGACCCGTTCCTGTTCGAGACCATACGCGGCCTGGTGGAGGATTCTGGCCTGCAGCCGTCATGCCTGAGACTCGAGGTGACCGAAAGCCTCATGATGCGCGACCCCAAACACGTGGCGGAGGTGTTGCGCCGCTTCGCCGAACTGGGATTTGGTGTCAGCCTCGACGATTTCGGCACCGGCTATTCCTCCCTCGGTTATCTTCAGGCCCTTCCCGTCGACAGCCTCAAGATCGATCGCTGCTTCGTTACTGGCCTCGAGACCGAAGGCGGTAACCTGCGCATCGTGCGGGCGATCCTCGGCCTTGCCGCGTCACTGGGCCTGAGCGTCGTCGCCGAAGGGATCGAGAACGCGGAGCAGGCCGCCTTGCTGAGCCGGATGGGGTGCAGCCACGGCCAGGGATATCATTTCGGCGGCCCCCTCATCGTCCATGATGCCGCCGCGCTGTTGAACGGGCAGCAGGTTCGCCGTCTCCGGCAGGCCGACCCGATAGCCGGCGAGCCACCTGCAGAGCCGTCAGACGCGTCGGTTCCGCGGCCGCGGTGGGCCGGGCACCTCCGCCGTCGCCTGGCTCTCGCGATGGCCGGTCCGGCCGAGCGGAGGCCCGAGCCGGCCGATATCAAGGCGATCGCCGCGCCGGGTTCGGGCGTCGGACGCACCGG
>CAXTCT010000408.1:0-2481 GCA_964242565.1 uncultured Acetobacteraceae bacterium
GCGAAGGCATCGGCCGTACCGGCAGCGTGCCGGCACGGCTGCGCGCGCGCCGCGACGAGATCGGTGAGCTGGCCCTGGCGCTGGACGAGAGCGCGCGCGCGTTGTGGGGGCGCATGGACGCCATCGAGCGCTTCGCCGCCGACGTCAGCCACGAGATCAAGAACCCGCTATCCTCGATCCGCTCGGCCATCGAGACGCTGCTGCGCATCGACGACCTCAACCAGCAGCGACGCCTGCTCAGCATCATCGGCGAGGACGTGCGCCGGCTCGACCGGCTGATCACCGACATCTCGGACGCCAGCCGGATCGATGCCGAATTGTCGCGCGCCACCGCCGAGCCGGTGCCGCTGGCGCCGATCTTCGCCGTGCTGGCCGAGATCCACCAGGCCACCCGCAAGCCGGACGGGCCGGTGCTGGAGGTGCCGAGCCTGGAGATGCCGGCTCAGGCGGCACCCGATTCGGCGCCATCCACCGTGGCGCACCCCAATCCCGCGGTGCCCAACCTGCCGGTCCCCAAGGTTGCGGTAATGGCGATCGAGGACCGGCTGGTCCAGGTGCTGCGCAACCTGATCGGCAATGCCGTCAGCTTCTCGCCGCCGAACGGCCGCATCATCCTGGAGGTGGCCGATGCGGGCGGCGAGGTCGAGATCGCCGTCAGCGACGAGGGGCCGGGCATTCCCGAAGGCAAGCTCGAAGGCGTCTTCGACCGGTTCTATTCCGAGCGGCCGGCCGGCGAGCATTTCGGTCAGCATTCCGGTCTCGGTCTCTCGATCAGCCGCCAGATCATCGAGGCGTTGAAGGGCCGCATCACCGCCGAAAACCGGCATGAGCCGCGCGCTGGCGCCGCGGCCGGCGAAGGCCCGATCCGCGGCGCGCGCTTTGTGATACGGCTGCCAAAGGCGCCAGGTTGACCATGACGCCGGGCAGCATAAAGGAGCGCCAGATGTCGGATCAGCAGGCGCAGGCGCAGGTCGGGACAGACGACGCCCCCCGGCAACGGGCATTGTCCACCCTGTCGGCCTGCCTGGTGCTGCTGAGCATATTGGCCACCTTCTACACGCTGTATTTCGCCAGCGAGATCGTGCTCCCGTTCGTGCTGGCCGGCGTGCTCAACCTGCTGCTCAGCGGCCCGATGCGCTTTCTGCATCACCGCCTGCATATCCCCAAGATCCTGGCAGCCCTGGTCCTGATCCTGGTGCTGTTCGGGCTGGTCGGCGGCATCGGGGCGGCCATCTCCGTGCCCGCTTCGGGCTGGATCAGCAAGGCGCCCGAGAGCCTGCCCGCGCTGCAGGCCAAGCTCGCCTTCCTCAACGGCCCGATCCGCGCGGCGCAAGACGCCATGAGCAGGCTGCAGGCGCTGATGGACCAGACCGGCGGCAACCTCCCTCACGGCTCCCAGCCGGTGATCCGGGTGCAGCCATCCCAGACCGCCGGCCTGACCAGCGTCGGCTCGTCCCTGCTGCTCGGCACGCGTTTCTTTCTGGGCCAGGTCTTCACCATGCTGCTGATGCTGTTCTTTCTGCTCTACGACGGCGACAGCCTGTTGCGTCGTGTCATCGAGATCATGCCGACCTGGGCCGACAAGCGCCGCGCCGCGCAGATCGCCAACGAGATCGAGCATAACGTCTCGCTTTATCTCGCCACCATCACCGGCATGAACCTGCTGGTCGGCATCGCCAACTTCACCCAATGCTGGTTGCTCGGGCTGCCCAATCCGTTGCTCTGGGGCGTGCTCGCCTTTTTGCTGAACTACATCCCGATCCTGGGACCGCTGACCGGCATCGTGATCTATTTCTTTGTCGGCCTGTTCAGCTTCAACTCGGTCCTGCAGGCGCTGCTGCCGCCCGCGGTCTATTTCGGCATCCATCTGCTGGAAGGCGAGACCATCACGCCGATGCTGCTGGCCCGGCGCTTCACGCTGAACCCGGTGCTGGTGATGGGATCGCTGATGTTCTGGGACTGGCTATGGGGCATTCCCGGCGCCTTCCTCAGCGTGCCGCTGCTCGCGGTATTCAAGATCGTCTGCGATCACGTCGAATTCCTGACCCCGATCGGGCATATCGTCGGAGGCGCGTCCAGGACCCGGTCCCGCTAGAGTCCGGCGCCGGGATATGGGCCGCCTGATCGAAATCCGGTCATCGGTCGCGGCGATGGCTCGCGCTGAATTCGGTTGCATACAGCAGCAGGGCCGCCACCGGGACCGCCAGGCCAAGCCAGCTCACCAGCGTCCAGCCGCCGCGCAGATAGGCCAGGCTGGCAATGGCCGAGCCAATGGCGCCGCCGGCAAAGAAGATCGCCATGTAGATCCCGTTCAACCGGCTGCGAAGATGCGGACCGAGCGCGTAGATCGCCCGTTGTCCGAGCACGAGATTGCTCTGTACTCCGAAATCCAGAAGGATCGCCGCCACCACCAGGGCCACCACCGAGCCGGTGCCGCCCAGGCGGGCGAGCAGGAACGCAACCGCCGCGATGCCCAGCGAG
>CAXTCT010000409.1:0-2476 GCA_964242565.1 uncultured Acetobacteraceae bacterium
CCGGCTGCTGGCCGAAGGACAGCAGGACGAGGCGGAGCGGCTGCTCGCGGCGATGAAGGAAGCCTTCGGCGACCGCACCGTGATCGAGTTGCACCGGTTCGGCCAGCCGGGGGAAAAGGCCATCGAGCCGGGCCTGCTGGCGCTCGCCGACCGCTTCGGCCTGCCGCTGGTGGCGACCAACGAATGCTTCTTCGCCACGCCGTCGATGCACGAGGCGCATGACGCGCTGCTCTGCATCGCCCAGGGACGCACGCTCGCCGAGCGCGACCGCTGGCGGGTGACGCCGGAGCATTGGTTCAAGCCGGCCGCGGACATGCGCCGTCTGTTCGCCGACCTGCCGGAAGCCTGCGACAACACGCTGGCGATCGCGCGCATGTGCGCGGTCATGGTCGAGACCCGCAAGCCGCTGCTGCCGGCCTGCCCGAAGGTGCGCGCGGGCAGCGACGAGGCCGGGACGCTGCGGGCGATGGCGATGGAGGGGCTCGCGGCTCGTCTCGACACGATGCGGGCCGATGCGGCCGGCCGCGCGCTTTATTCGGCGCGGCTGGCTTTCGAGCTCGACGTGATCGTCAACATGGGATTCGCGGGATATTTCCTGATCGTCGCCGATTTCATCCAATGGTCCAAGGCGCAGGGCATTCCGGTCGGGCCGGGACGCGGGTCGGGGGCCGGTTCGCTGGCGGCCTGGGCGCTGACCATCACCGATATCGACCCGATCCCGTTCAACCTGCTGTTCGAGCGCTTCCTCAACCCGGATCGCGTGTCGATGCCAGATTTCGACATCGATTTCTGCCAGGACCGCCGCGACGAGGTGATCGGATACGTGCGGAGGGAGTACGGCGCGAACCGCGTGGCGCAGATCATCACCTTCGGCAAGCTGCAGGCGCGCGCGGCGGTGCGCGATGTCGGACGGGTGCAGGGCCTGCCGTACGGCATGGTCAACCGGGTCGCCGAGCTGATCCCGAACAATCCCGCCAAACCCGTGACCCTGGCCCAGGCGATCGAGGGCGAGCCGCGCCTGCAGGAGATGCGCGAGGAGGATGAGGGGGTGCGTCGCCTGCTGCAGACGGCGCTTCTGCTCGAGGGCTTGTTCCGCCATGCCAGCACCCATGCCGCGGGCGTGGTGATCGGCGACCGCGACCTCGTCGAACTGGTGCCGCTCTATCGCGACGCCAAGACCGACACGCTGGTCACGCAGTTCAACATGAAGTTCGTCGAGCAGGCCGGGCTGGTCAAGTTCGACTTCCTCGGCCTGACCACGCTGACGATCCTGCAGCGCGGCGTGCAGATGCTCGACAAGCTGGGCACGAAGATCGACCTTTCGATGCTGCCGCTCGATGACGCGCGCACCTACGAGATGCTGGCACGCGGCGATACCGGCGGCGTGTTCCAGTTCGAAGGGGCCGGCATGCGCGACGTGCTCAAGCAGATGCGGCCGACGCTGTTCACCGACCTGATCGCCGCGGTGGCGTTGTTCCGGCCGGGCCCGATGGCGAACATCCCGGATTACTGCCGCCGCAAGCATGGCGAGAAGTGGGAGGCGCCGCACGAGGAGCTGATCGAGATCCTGCAGGAGACCTATGGCATCATGGTCTACCAGGAACAGGTGATGCAGATCGCGCAGAAGATGGCGGGCTACAGCCTCGGCGGTGCGGACCTGCTGCGGCGCGCGATGGGCAAGAAGATCCGCTCGGAGATGGACCAGCAGCGCTCGATCTTCACCGACGGCGCGGTCGCGCGCGGCATCGATCGCGAGAAGGCCGCCCTCGTGTTCGACCTGATGGCGAAGTTCGCCGATTACGGCTTCAACAAATCCCACGCCGCAGCCTACGCGCTGGTCTCGTACCAGACCGCGTGGATGAAGGCCAACCACCCGGTGGCCTTCCTCGCCGCCTGCATGTCGCTTGCCCGGGAGAAGACCGACAAGCTGGCGGCCCTGCGTCAGGAAGCCGAACGGATGGGCGTGAAGGTTCTGCCGCCCGACGTCAACCGTTCCGCCGCCGACTTCACCGTCGAGGTGGCCGAGGACGGCACGCAGTCGATCCGCTACGCGCTGGCGGCGGTCAAGAAGGTCGGGCTGGTGGCGATGCAGTCGCTGGTCGAGACGCGCGGCGACCGGCCATTTGCCGACATCGCGGATTTCGCCGCCCGCGTGGAGCCTCGGCAGCTCAACAAGATGCAGATCGAGAATTTGGCCCGCGCCGGCGCCTTCGACCAGATCGACCCCAACCGGGCGCGCCTCTTCGCCGGCGCCGAGACCATCCTGCGTCGGGCGCAGGCCCATGCCGAGGAGGCGGCGAGCGGCCAGATCGGGCTGTTCGGCGGCGGCCGGCCGGAAACGCTGCGCCTGCCGGAGGTGCCGGACTGGCCGGAGATCGAGCGGCTCGGGCTGGAAGCCGAAGCGATCGGCTTCCATCTCACGGCGCACCCGCTCGACAGCTACGGCCCCGTGCTGAAACGCCTGGGCTGCGTCCCC
>CAXTCT010000410.1:0-2475 GCA_964242565.1 uncultured Acetobacteraceae bacterium
GATGCACGCGGTTGCGCTCGCCGCCGGACAGGATGCCGACCTTCTTCTGCTGGTCCGCGCCCTTGAAGTTGAAGGCGCCGACATAGGCGCGCGACGGCACCGGCCGCTTGCCGAGATAGATCACGTCGGTGCCGCCGGAGATCTCCTCCCAGACATTCTTGCCGGGATCCAGCGTGTCGCGCGACTGATCCACGTAGCCGAGCCTGACCGTCTCGCCGATCTTGAGCTCGCCGCTGTCGGGCTGCTCCTGGCCGAGGATCATCTTGAACAGGGTGGACTTGCCGGCGCCGTTCGGCCCGATCACGCCGACGATGCCGCCGGGCGGCAGCTTGAAGTCGAGGTCGTTGATCAGCAAGCGGTTGCCGAACGCCTTGCGCAGCTTGTCGGCCTCGATCACGGTGCCGCCGAGGCGCGGGCCCGGCTGGATCACGATGTCGGCGGTGCCGCCGGCACGGTCGGCGTCGGCGGCGAGCATCTTCTCGTAATTGGCGATGCGGGCCTTGTTCTTGGCCTGGCGCGCGCGCGGGGACGAGCCGATCCATTCCTCCTCGGCGGCGAGCGCACGCTGGCGGGCAGTTTCCTCCTTCTCCTCCTGCTGCAACCGCTTGCGCTTCTGCGACAGCCACGACGAATAATTGCCCTCGAACGGATAGCCGCGCCCACGCTCGATCTCGAGGATCCAGTTGGTGACGTTGTCGAGGAAGTAGCGGTCATGGGTGATGACCATGACCGTGCCGGCATATTGGCGCAGCGTCCGCTCGAGCCAGGCGACGCTCTCGGCGTCGAGATGGTTGGTGGGCTCGTCGAGCAGCAGGATGTCCGGCTTCTCGATCAGCAGGCGGCACAAGGCCACGCGCCGCCGCTCGCCGCCGGAAAGCTTGTCGACCGCGCTGTCGGCGGGCGGGCAGACCAGGGCTTCGAGCGCGATCTCGATCTTGCGGTCGAGTTCCCAGCCGTCGCCGGCCTCGATTTCCTCCTGCAGGGTTGCCTGCTCGGCCAGCAGGCTGTCCATCTGCTTGTCGTCCATCGGTTCGCCGAACAGCAGCGAGATCTCGTTGAAGCGTTCCACCGCCCGCTTGAGCGGACCGAAGGCCAGGGCGACATTCTCGCCCACGGTCAGGTCCGGATCGAGCTTCGGCTCCTGCTCGAGATAGCCGATGCGCACGCCCTCGGCGGCCCAGGCCTCGCCGCCATATTCGGTCTCGATGCCGGCCATGATCTTGAGCAGGGTCGATTTGCCGGCGCCGTTGATGCCCAGCACGCCGATCTTGACCCCGGGCAGGAAGGAAAGCGTGATGCCCTTGAAGACCTCGCGCCCGCCCGGATACGCCTTGGTCAGGTCCTTCATCACGTAGACATACTGGTAGGCTGCCATGACGGGCTCCTGACAGGATTGGACCGGGTTAGGCGAGTATGCGCCCGGCAGGACTCGAACCCGCAACCAAGCCGTTATGAGCGGCCCGCTCTAACCATTGAGCTACAGGCGCACAAGCCGCCCCTCAATTCGCGCATCGGCCCGATTTTGGCAAGATCGGGCTTTCGGCAGGGCCAGTCTCAAATCGCGAGACGGCCACGGAACTGCCATCAACCCGCCGCGATTGTAGGGCATTGTTTCATGATACATTACACCGGAGCCAGCCGTGATCTTCCATGCCCGTTCTATCGCCGCAGCCGTCCTGGCCGCGTCCATGGCCCTGCCGGCCGGCGGCGCGTTTGCCCAAACCGCCTATAACGGCCAGGCGCCCGGCTACGGGCAGCCGGGGTACGATAACGGGCCGCAATCCGGCGGCTACCCGATGGCGCGGCCGAAGCCCCGAGGCGGATGCCTGAAATATGGCGCGGCCGGTGCGGTCGGCGGCCACTTCGCCCATCACCATGCCGTCCTGGGCGCGCTGGGCGGCTGCGCCGTCGGCGCCTACGTCAAGCATCGCTCCAAGCGCAACATACGCGAGGGCGGCCAGCCCTGAGGCTTCGACGGCTTGGCAACCACGGGTGCTGCCGGTAATTTCCCGGCGGCAACGATGGAGTGATGAAGATGGACGTCTCGAAGATCAGCCCGGGCAAGGATGTGCCCTGGGACATCAACGTCGTCATCGAGATCCCCCAGGGCTCCCAGGTCAAGTACGAGGTCGACAAGGACAGCGGCGCCATCATGGTCGACCGCTTCCTGTTCACGCCCATGGCCTACCCCGCCGCCTACGGCTTCATCCCCGGCACCCTCGCCGATGACGGGGACCCGGCGGACGCGCTCGTGCTCACCCCCTATGCCCCCGTCGTGCCCGGCGCCGTCATCCGCTGCCGCCCGATCGGCATGCTGCAGATGGAGGACGAGGGCGGCATGGACGAAAAGATCATCTGCGTCCCGCACGACAAGATCCACACGCAGTTCAAGACCGTCCACGCCATCGAGGACCTGCCGGAGATCACCCGCCAGGCCATCGAGCACTTCTTCACCCGCTACAAGGACCTCGAACC
>CAXTCT010000411.1:0-2449 GCA_964242565.1 uncultured Acetobacteraceae bacterium
CGTGGCGCTGCGGGAATGGCTGCTCCGCGTCCTGCAGAGCGGGGCGTCACGCGAAAGCGAGGTCTACCGGATCGACCTGCATCTGAGCGGCGATGCCCTTTGGCGGCTGCCGCAACGCTTCGCCGGGCGCTTCTGAAACCGGAACCACTCCGGGCGGCGTTTGTTCGGGCACCGGAAGACGCCTAACCAAGGGCAGGCAAGCAAGGACAGGACCATGAAGCAGATGAAGCGGGCGGCTCCATGGAGGCCGGGTGCGGCCTTGTTGCTGGTGCCGTGGCTCACACACACGGCAGTCGCGCAGACGGCGCCTCAGGATCCGGGCGTCCGGCCGTCTTCACGGTCGAGCGGCGTGCTGACCCCGCCGGCGCAGGTGGATCCAGGCATGACCCGCCCGGTCCCCGACATGCCGGCGCAGAGCACGCCGGTGATCCATCCGCGGCAGCTGCACGGGACCAGGCACGGCACCGTCCGGATCGTGCCGAAATAGTTGGATTATTTCTTGCGCGTCGGGGGCGGCGAGGAGGATGCGGCAGGCGGCTTTTTCCGGGCGGCCGGGGCCGGCTTCTCGGCCTGCTTGATCGCCTTGGCCTTCAGCGAGGGCTTGGCCGGCAAGGTTTCGGGGGCGTCCTGCGGCGGCGTCGCCGGACGGGGGGCGGGCATTCGCACAGGCGCCGCGGCGGCGGCGCCGGCGCGCCTGGATTTCGGTGTCGGCTCGGTCTCGCCCTGGTCGGTGAAGCGGCCCGGGAACTCGCCAAGATTTTCCTGCAGGAAAGCCTCCTCGACGGGTTGCTCCCGCAGCGGGTCCTGTCCGGTGGTGACAGGATTGGGAAGCTGGCCGGAACCGGCACTTTCCTCGATGCCGACCAGCTCCCGGGCTCGTTCCCAGAATTCCGCGTCCTGTCCATGCGGGCGGCCTTCATGCTCCCACAGATGATAGGCGCGATGACGTATGCGATGCTCCCGCTCGGGGTCGTCTTCGAGAGGATTGCTCGACATCGGTTGTTTCTCCATTCCCCGGAAGGAGCGCCTTATCATGCAATAGGGTTCCCGTCTCCGATCACGAGATAGAGATCCTACGGGCAAGGGTGTCAGGGCCGGCGGTCGTCGCCATGTGAGCAAGGTTTCAGGGAGGTCGTGATGGCGCAGGCGGTGGTGGCACAGGCGGTGGTGGCACAGGCGGTTCTGGGGGGCGGGTGTTTCTGGTGCCTCGAGGCGGTCTATGACGAATTGAACGGCGTGACCGGTGTCGTGTCGGGCTATGCGGGAGGCCATGTCGACCGGCCCCGCTACGACCAGGTCTGCGCCGGCAACACCGGGCACGCGGAAGTGGTCCAGGTCAGCTATGATCCGCAGGTGCTTTCCTATGCGGACCTGCTGCGGGTCTTTTTTTCCATCCACGACCCGACCACGCCGAACCGCCAGGGTGCCGATGTCGGCACCCAGTACCGCTCGGTGATCTTCGTGAATACCGACGAGGAGCGCCGCGTGGCCGAAGCGGTGCGCGCCGAGATCGAGGCCGCGGCGATCTGGGACGGCGGGATCGTCACCGAGATCGCCACCCTGCCGGCCTTCTTTCCCGCCGAGCCCGAGCACAGGGATTATTTCGCCCTGCATCCCGGTGCCGGCTATTGCCGCGTGGTGATCGCGCCCAAGGTGTCGAAATTCCGCAAGCAGTTCAGCAACCGGCTGAAGCAGGCGGCATCCTAGCAGGCGAGCGCGGGGCGAAGATCGAGCAGGCTGGCCAAAACCCGCCATTCCTGGCACGAAGCGGCCGTGACGCGATGCCGCCGGCCCCAGCCTTGGCCCTGGCCCTGGCCCTGGCCGGAATGGCGGATAATCCGAGCCGGAGCAGTGAGCCATGAGCTATCGTCCGTATCAGCAGATCGAGCGTCGCCGGTCGCGTCAGATCCATGTCGGACGCGTGCCCGTCGGCGGCGGCGCGCCGGTCACGGTGCAGACCATGACCAACACGCTGACCACCGACGCGGCGGCCACGATCGCGCAGATCCGGCTCTCCGAGCTTGCCGGCGTCGACATCGTCCGCGTGTCCTGCCCGGACGAGGAAAGCACCCGGGCGTTGGCCGAGATCGTGCGCGAGGTGAATGTCCCGATCGTGGCCGACATCCATTTCCACTATAAGCGCGCCATCGAGGCGGCCCGCGCGGGGGCGGCGTGCCTGCGCATCAACCCCGGCAACATCGGCAGTCCCGAGCGGGTGCGCGAAGTGGTGCGGGCGGCGCGCGAGCATGGCTGTTCGATTCGGATCGGCGTCAATGCCGGCTCGCTGGAACGCCATCTGCTGGAAAAATATGGCGAGCCCAACCCCGAAGCACTGGTCGAAAGCGCGCTCGAGCATGCCAAGATCCTGCAGGACCACGATTTCCACGAGTTCAAGATCAGCGTGAAGGCGTCCGACGTGTTCATGGCCGTCGCCGCCTACCAGCAGCTC
>CAXTCT010000412.1:0-2446 GCA_964242565.1 uncultured Acetobacteraceae bacterium
CTGCAGGCCGTTGGCCTGTGCCAGCAGGGCGGCCCGCTGGTCGTGGAACTGGCTTCGCGGCAGGGCGCCGGGAGCCGCCTCGGCGCGCGGCGGAAGGGCTTCCCGCGCGAGGATGGCGCCGGTGCTGCGGATCAGGGCGGTGATGACCAGACCCAGCCGGGCGGGCGGGCGGAAATTGGTCAGCAGGAACACCGCGGCGGCGCATACGATGCCGACCGCGATCGCCGAAAGGCGGGCGACCGCGCTGGTGAAGACATTATCGGGATTGGCGAAGGCCGGGCCGCAGACGATGATGATGGTGTAGCCGGCGAGCACGGCGCCATAGGCCTTGTAGAAGCGCAGCAGGGTGGTGGCGATGCAGGCCGCGCCGATGCACAGCGAGAAGCTGGCGGCGAACAACATCGGGCTTTGACCGAACACGGCCATCAGAACCACCGCGGCGGTCGCTCCGAGGATTGTGCCGAGCAGTCGCCAGACGCTCTTGGAGATCAGCGCACCCGTGACCGGATTGGCCACGATCAGCACCGTGATGACCGATGAGAGCGGCGACTCCAGCTGCAGCGAGAAGGCGGTGTAGAGGGCGAGCGTCACCGCGGCCAGCGTGCGGGCGCAATACAGGATCGTCGGTGCGACCGCGCGCCAGGGCGAGAGCGCCGCTTCCATCGCCTGGCGCAGCGAAACCCTTCCCCGCGCGGCGACACCACTCAATGACCGAACTCCCGTGCTGCCCGGCGAGATGCGACTAGCGCCGCGGTGGCGCGACCCGGCCTGCCGGGACATGCTGCGGGAGCAGGCTATTAGGTTTGATGCTTTTGATCGTCAAGCGCAACTTGTGATCGCGGGCTCTCATGATCGCGGGTTCTCATGATCGCGGGCTCTCATGATCGCGGGTTCTGGCCGGGCCGGGCGCTTGATCTTTCACGGCCCGGCTGTATCTGGGGAGCGCCATACGCCGGAGAGTGTTCATGCGCAGGATCTTCGTGCCGTTGCAGGCGCCGGACGATGTCATGGCGTTGCTGCCTCTCGCGGGACATCTGGCGGCGCGCCTCGGCGCGCAGATCGAGGCCGCCCTGATCACCGACGCCGTCAGGCGCGACGACGAAATGCTGACCGGCGCCGACAGGGCCGTCGCCGACACGGCCGCGGGGACGCGCGCCATCTTCCCGCGATGGGCCGATGCGCTGGCGCCGGAGGGCGTGCCGCTGGTGGCGGGGTGGCGGGAAATTCCGGACGGGGTGGTTTATGCCAGCGCCTCTCTCGGGCGCGCCAGCGACCTGATCGTGACCCACGGCTCCGGCGACCGCCGCTTTCGCGACGCCCTGCTGGCTTCGGGGCGACCGACCTTGCTCGCGGCTTCCTTTCGAAACGGCGTTCCCGCGCCGCTCGAATCCCCGCTGTCCTACTCTGGGCTGCTCGATCATGTCGTCGTTGCCTGGGATGGCTCCGCCGGGGCCGTCCGTGCGCTGGGGGCCTCGCTCGGCCTGCTGGCCCGGGCGGGGTCGATCCGCCTCATTATCATCGGGCGCAACACCGTGGGGATGCAGGCGCGTGGCGAGATTCTTTCCTACATGGCCCTCCATAACCAACAGGTCCGCCTCGTGGTGCAGGACAACGCCCACAGGCAGACCGGCCGCGCCCTGCTGGAAGCCATACGCGAGGAGCCTGCCAGCCTGGTGATCATGGGTGTCTGTGGCCGTTCGCATCCGCCGGGAAGTTCGGCGCTGGGCGGGACCATCCTCAAGATGGTCGAGCACGGACGCATCCCGATCCTGACCGCGAGCTAGGCAGTGCCGGCTTTAATCGTCGTGACGGAACACCCGGTCGCGCTTGGTGGCGGAACGGTGGCTCTTGGACGCGAGCCGGCGCTGGCGTTCGCCGAACGAGGCACGGGTCGGACGACGCCGGACCGGGACCGTGGCCGCCTGCGCGATCAGGTCGAGGAGCCGCCCGACCGCATCCTGCCGGTTGCGCTCCTGCGAGCGGAACTGTCGCGCGGTGATGACGATGACCCCGTCACGCGTCAGCCGGCTGCCGGCCAGAGCCTGCAGCCGCAGCTTGACCGGATCGGGCAGCGACAGGCTGAGCCGGGCATCGAAGCGCAGCTGGGCGGCCGTCGCCACCTTGTTGACATTCTGGCCGCCGGGGCCGCCGGCCTGGATGAAGCTGATCGCGATCTCGTTGTCGTCGATCGACAGGCCCGGCGCGACATCGATGCGCATGTCGTCATCCTCCGCGGCGCAGGGAGCGGCCGCCGGCCTCCGCCGCGCGATGGCATTCATGCGCCAGACCGGTGCGTCAACAAGAAAGCTGGCTTTGCCCCAAGAAAGGGACGAAACTGGCACCGGCAAGACACAATCAGGAAGCGGATACCGGATTTGAGTGAGGCATTGATGAGCCCCGACACCCCTGCCGCCCATGCCTGGCGCCTCGTCCACGAGCGGAGGAT
>CAXTCT010000413.1:0-2445 GCA_964242565.1 uncultured Acetobacteraceae bacterium
GGCGGCGAGGCGCTGCCGCGTGGCCTGGCCAACCAGCTGCTGGCCGAGGGCAACGAGCTCTGGAACCTGTATGGCCCGACCGAAACCACGATCTGGTCGGCGGCCCACGCCATCGCGCCGGGCGATGGACCGGTCACCATCGGCGGCCCGATCGCCAACACCAGCTTCTATGTGGTCGACCGCCATGGCCAGCCATCGCCGATCGGGGTTCCGGGGGAATTGCTGATCGGCGGCGCCGGCCTCGCCGACGGCTACCTGAACCTGCCGGCGATGACGGCCGCGAAATTCATCGCCAACCCCTTCGATGCCGGCGGCGCGACCCGTCTCTACCGGACCGGGGACCTCGCCCGGCATCGCCCGGACGGCGAGGTCGAACTGCTTGGCCGTCTCGACCAGCAGGTCAAGCTGCGCGGCTTTCGCATCGAGATCGGGGAGATCGAAGCCGTGCTGGCCCGTCATTCCGGTCTGAAGGCGTCCGCCGTGATGCTGCGCGAGGACCAGCCCGGGATGGCCCAGCTGGTCGGCTATACCGTCGACCAGCCCGGTTGCGACCACACCCCGGCCCAGTTGCGCGCGCTGCTGACCCCCTACCTTCCCGACTACATGGTGCCGACACGCTGGGTCCGGCTCGCGTCGCTGCCGACCACCGCCAACGGCAAGCTGGACCGCCTGTCGCTGCCCAGGCCCGATCAGGCCGAATTCACCGTCGCGCGCCCGTTCAACGCTCCGACGAATTCGGGCGAAACCCGGCTTGCCGCGATCTGGGCGTCGGTGCTGGATATCCCACGCGTCGGCGTGGATGACGACCTGTTCGACCTCGGCGCGGACTCGATCCATCTGTTCCAGATCACCGCACAGGCACGGCACGAGGGAATGGCCCTGACCGCGAAGGATCTGCGCCAGCACCGGACCATCGCCCGGCTATGCGCCTTCCTGGCCGCGACGGACGTCACGGCTCCGGTGGCGATGGCGCCGCCCAGGCTGGCCCTGAGCCAGTTCGCACGCGGCCGCCGGCCCGCCACCGAGTCTGCGTGAACCCCGTGTCGCTCGCCCATTACTCGGATCCGGAACCCGATCCCGCCTTCCTGGAATTTCCCTGCTCGGTGGCGCAGGAACGATTCTGGATGCTGGACCGGCTGCATCCGGGGAACCCGGCGCTCAACATCGCGGTGCGCTGGCAGCTTGACGGCGTGGTGCTGCCCGAGCGTGTCGAGGGCGCCTTCGCCGCCATCATCGCCCGGCACGAGATCCTGCGCACCGCCTTCATCGAGCGCCGCGGCGATCCGTCCGGTGGCCTTTCCGTTGACGACGATTCCGGCCCGCTGCAGCGGGTCGCGTCCGCGTTGCCGTTCCGTGTCGCCACGATCGACCTGACCGGGCTGGCCGCCGAGCAGCGGCCGGCGGAAGCCGCTCGTCTCGGCCGGCTCGAGGCCGGCACCCCCTTCGACCTCACGCGCGCCCCTCTGCTCCGGGTGACCTTGTTGCGTGTTGCCGAGCGGAGCACGCTGCTGCTGCTGACCGCGCATCATCTGGTCTGCGACGGCTGGTCGATCGGTGTGCTGGCCCGCGAGTTCGGCCAGTTCCACGACGGCACCGGCGCCAGCCTGGCCGAGCTGCCGATCCAGTACGGCGACTATGCGCTGTGGCATCGCGAGCGCGCGCGGCGCGGCGAGTTCGTCGACGAGATCGATTACTGGGAGCGCCGTCTGGCCGGGCTGCCCTATCTCGAGGTGCCGGCCGACCTGCCGCACCGGCCCGATGCCGCATCGCGCGGCGACATCGTCGGCCTGCTGCTCGATCCCGCGCTGGCTGCTTCACTTGCGCAGTACGGCCGACAACGCGGCAACAGCCTGTTCGTGACAATGCTGGCGGCCCTGTCGGTGCTGCTGCAACGCCTCACCGGCCTCCAGGATTTCGCCATCGGCACCCAGGTCGCCGGGCGCGAAGAAGCCGAATTGGCGGACATGGTCGGGGTGTTCATCAACACCCTGGTGCTGCGGCTCGACCTGTCGGGCAACCCGTCATTTCCCGAGCTTCTGGCCCGCACCCAGGACATCGTGCAAGGGGCGCTGGATCACCAGAACCTGCCGATGGAACCCCTGATCCAGCGTCTGCAGCCCAGGCGCGACCTGACCCGCAACCCGTTCTTCTCGGTCAACTTCATCTTCCAGCGTTCCTTCATCCGCAACCGCCAGCACGCGGGCTTCAGCCTGACCGACCTGCCGTCGCACTCGCCGGGCGGGCTGTACGACCTGAATTTCTTCATGGTCGAGCGGCCGGAGGGCTGGCGGCTGTCGTGCGAATATAATGCCGACCTGTTCCTGCGCGAAACCGTGCTGCACCAGCTGCAGGCCCTGCGCACCCTGCTCGCCGCCGTCATCGAGCCGTCCGGCCAGCACCAGGCCGTCACCCGCCTCCCGCTGCTCGACGAGGCCGAGCGGCTAC
>CAXTCT010000414.1:0-2439 GCA_964242565.1 uncultured Acetobacteraceae bacterium
CGGCTATACCGAGGCCTTCGGACGGCGCAGCCTGCGCGAGCGCATCGCCGTTCATTACGCGGGCTTCTATGGCGCCGCGATCGACGCTGCCCGTATCGCGGTCACCACCGGAGGCTCCGGCGGATTCCTGCTGGCTTTCCTGGCGGCCTTCGATGCCGGGGACCGCATCGCCCTCGCCACACCCTATTATCCCCCCTACGTGAATATCCTGGTCGCGCTGTCCATGGTGCCGGTGGTTTTGCCGACCGGACCGGAGACACGCTTCCAGCCGACGATCGCCATGCTCGAGGCGATGGCGGACACGCCGGCCGGTCTGCCGGATGGATTGATCGTGGCGTCACCGAGCAATCCGGCCGGGACCACGCTGGACGAGGCCGATCTCGCCGCGCTGGCGAGCTGGTGCCACCGGCACGGCGTTCGGCTGATCAGCGACGAGATCTACCACGGATTGAACTGGGAAGCCGCTCCGGCGACGGCCGCGGCGTTCAGCGACAGCGCCATCGTCATCAATAGTTTCTCGAAATACTGGAGCATGACCGGTTGGCGGGTGGGCTGGATGATATTGCCCGATGATCTGCGCCGGCCAGCCGAACGGCTGAAACAGAACATGTTCATCAGCGCGCCGCATGTCTCGCAGATCGCCGCCGAGGCCGCGTTCGACTGCGTCGGCGAGATCGAGGCCAACCTGCAAGGCTACCGGAGGTCGCGCGCGCACCTGCTGGCGACCCTGCCGGCGGCCGGTTTCCCTGAGTTGTCGCCGGCGCAGGGAGCCTTTTATATCTATGCGGACATTTCCGCCCGCAGCCGCGACAGCGTCGGTTTTGCGGCCCGGCTGCTCGAACAGATGGCCGTTGCAGTGACGCCGGGCCTCGATTTCGACGCGGAGCGTGGCCATCATTTCCTGCGCCTGTCCTATTGCGGGCCGGAAGCCGATATGGTCGAGGCGACGGAGCGGCTGGCGCGCTTCAAGGGCTAATGGCCGGGGACGGGACTGATCGTGCAGGCCGGCCCCGGTATTGCCCCGGTGCCGGCCTGGCAGGCGCCTCGCTGCCAACCGATTGCGGCTGGGCCGCGCGTTAGGGCAGGTGGTTGCCGCCCGTGACGCCGTAGATCTCCGCGGTCACGTAGCTCGATTCCTGCGAGGCCAGCAGTACATAGATCGCCGCGAGCTCCGCAGGCTGGCCCGGGCGGCCGATCGGCGTCTGCGATCCCAGGGACGGGATCTTGTCCTGCGGCTGGCCGCCGCTGGGCTGCAGCGGGGTCCAGACCGGGCCTGGCGCCACCGCGTTGACGCGTATGCCCTTGCTTGCGATCTGCTTGGCCAATGCCTTGGTGAAGGCGGTGATGGCAGCCTTGGTGGAGGCATAATCCAGCAGGGTGGGCGAGGGCTGGTAGCCCTGGATCGAGGTGGTGTTGATGATCGTCGCACCCGGCGGCATCAACGGGATCGCCGCCTTGCACAGCCAGAACATGGCGGTGACGTTGGTGCGGAAGGTGGCCTCGAACTGGTCGGTGGTAAGCTCGGCGATGTCCTCTATGGCGGTCTGCTTGCCGGCGATATTGACCAGGATGTCGAGCCCAGACAAAGCCTCGTGGGCGTGACGGACCAGGCCGTTGGAGAACACCTCGTCGCTGATGTCGCCGGGCAGCGCGACGGCCTTGCGTCCGGCCTCGCGGATCAGCGCGATCACCTCCGCCGCGTCCTTCTCCTCGGAAGGCAGGTAGTTGATCACGATGTCGGCGCCCTCGCGGGCAAAGGCGATGGCGACGGCGCGTCCGATACCGGAATCGCCGCCGGTGATCAGGGCGCGACGTCCGGCCAGCCTGCCAAAACCCTTGTAGCTGGTCTCGCCATGGTCGGGCTTGGGGTCCATCTCCGAGGTGAGGCCCGGCGCGGATTGCGGCTGCTTGTCGAACTCCGGCTGCGGATATTGCTTGGTGGGATCTTGCATCTCGTATTGGTTCTGCGTGGCCATGGGGTCCCCTGGTGGCTGCGTTGTCACCGGCGAACGGGCCGCGACATGGGAGGTTCGCTCACATCTGCGGGACCGCGCGGCTTGCACGGGCAAGCCGGAACGCGGAAAAGCTGGCGGCGTGGAACAAAACGAATCGAATGCCGTCGCCGTGATCGGCGCCGGCCCCGCCGGGCTTGCCGCGGCGGAGATCCTGTCCGGACATGGCTATGCGGTCACGCTGCATGAGCGCATGAAAACGCCCGGCCGCAAGCTGCTGATGGCCGGGCGAGGCGGCCTCAACCTGACCCACTCGGAACCGCTGGAGGCATTCCTGGACCGCTACGGCGTGGCGCGGTCCTGGCTCGCGCCGGCCATCGCGGAATTCCCGCCCGATGCGCTGCGTGAATGGGCATCGGGGTTGGGCCAGGAGCTGTTCGTGGGCAGCAGCGGCCGGGTGTTTCCCAAGGCGATGAAGGCATCGGGC
>CAXTCT010000415.1:0-2434 GCA_964242565.1 uncultured Acetobacteraceae bacterium
GTCATCCGGCTGAATGACGCGGCCCGGATGAACATCTCGCGTCCCTTCATCCTGCGGCCGGTGGCGACGACGCTGCTGACGCTGGCACTTCTGCTGGCGGGCCTGTTCGCCTACCTGAAGCTGCCGGTGGCGCCGCTGCCGCAGGTCGATTTTCCGACCATCATGGTGCAGGCGCAGCAGCCCGGCGGCTCGCCCGACGAGGTCGCCACCTCGGTCGCAGCCCCGCTGGAGCGCCATCTCGGCCAGATCGCCGGCGTCACCGAGATGACCTCGCAGAGCGTGCAGGGTTCGGTTCGCGTGGTCGTGCAGTTCGATTTCTCGCGCGACATCAATGGTGCGGCGGCCGACGTGGAGGCCGCGATCCAGGCCGCGCGCGCCGACCTGCCGGCGTCGCTGCGCAGCAACCCGAATTATTTCAAGTTCAACCCGGCCAACTCGCCGATCATGATCCTGACGCTGACCTCGGCGACACGGACCATGCCGGCGCTGTTCGACTACGCCACCAACGTGCTGCAACAGAGTCTGTCGTCGATACGCGGCATCGGCCGCACCGAGCCGGGCGGCTCGTCGCTGCCCGCCGTGCGCGTCGAGATGAACCCGCTGCCCTTGTTCAAATACGGCATCGGCTTCGAGGATGTGCGCGCGGCCCTGGCTTCGGCCAACGCCAACAGCCCGAAAGGCTTCATCGACCAGGGCGGCCGCCGCTACCAGCTCGACACCAACGACCAGGCGCGCCGCGCCGATGACTACCGCAACCTGATCATCGCCTACCGCAACGGCTCGCCGGTGCGCCTCAGCGACGTCGCCGAAATCGACGACAGCGTCGAGGACCTGCGCAACATGGGCCTCTATAACGGCGTGCCCGCGGTGATCGTGCTGATCTACCCGCAGGCGGACGCCAACGTCGTCAAGACCATCGACGAGATCAAGGCGATGCTGCCGCAGCTGCGGGCGGCGCTGCCGGGCGGCGTGGAACTCAATCTCGCCATCGACCGCTCGGCCACCATACGCGCAGCCCTGGCCGACACGCAGTTCACGCTCGGTGTCTCGGTGGTGCTGGTGATCCTGGTGGTGCTGGTGTTCCTGCGTACCTGGCGCTCCACCCTGATCCCCGCGGTCGCGGTGCCGACCTCGATCATCGCCACGTTCGCGGCGATGTACCTGATGGGATTCTCGCTCGACACCCTGTCGCTGATGGCGCTGACCATCGCCACCGGCTTCGTGGTGGACGACGCCATCGTCGTGCTGGAGAACATCGCCCGGCACATGGAAACCGGCATGGGCCGCCTCGAGGCGGCCCTGCTCGGCGCCCGGGAGGTCGGCTTCACCGTGCTCTCGATCACCGTCTCGCTGGTCGCGGTGTTCATGCCGATCCTGCTGCTCGGCGGCATCGCGGGAAGGCTGTTCTTCGAGTTCTCGATGACGCTGACGATGACGATCCTGGTCAGTTTCGTGCTCTCGCTGACCGTGGTGCCGATGATGTGCGCGCTGCTGCTGCGCGTGCGGCCCAGGAACGAGAAGCTGCGGCCGAGGCAGGTCGGCCGGGCCGGGCGCGCGCTTGGCAGCCTGTCGTCGCGCATCGAGATCGCCATGGCCGCCATGCAGGAAGGCTATGGGCACAGCCTGACCTGGGCGCTGCGTCACCGGCGGCTGGTGGCGCTGACCCTGCCGCTGACCCTCGTGCTGACCGTGCTGCTGTTCCGCGCGATGCCGAAGGGCTTCTTTCCCAACGAGGATGTCGGGCTGCTGATCGGCACCATACGCGGCGACCAGTCGATCTCGTTCCAGAACATCACCGGCAAGCTGGTCGAGGTCGAGCGCGTCATCAAGAACGATCCCGACGTCAACAGCGTGTCGGGCTATACCGGCGGCGGCGACCATGGCGCCAATACCGGAATGGTGTTCATCTCGCTCAAGGATATCGGCGCGCGTCACGACAGCACCGATGCCACCATCGCCCGGCTGACGAGGAAATTGTCGCACATGGCCGGCGCGCAATTCTTCTGCCGCTCGGCCGCGGACGTGCGCGCGGGGGGCCGCCAAAGCAACGCCAACTACCAGTACACCCTGCAGACCGACAGCTCGGACCTGCTCTACGCCTGGATGCCGAGGCTGGAGCACGCCCTGCAGCAGCGCCATGAACTGACCGACGTGAGTTCCGACGTGCAGCAGGGCGGCCCGGCGACCGAGGTGGTGATCGACCGTGACAGCGCGGCCAGGCTGCAACTCACCCCGCAGCTCATCACCAACACGCTGTACGATGCCTTCGGCCAGCGCAGCGCCTCGGTGATCTACAATGCGCTGAACCAGTATCACGTGGTGATGGAGGTGGCGCCGCGCTTCTGGCAGAGCCCGGACATCCTCAGCCAGATCTGGGTGAGCACGGCCGGCGGCTGTGCCAACGGCAGCACCGCGAGCAACACCATACGTGTCG
>CAXTCT010000416.1:0-2431 GCA_964242565.1 uncultured Acetobacteraceae bacterium
GTTGCCCTGTTGCAGGCTCATCTCGGGGGTGCGATGCGGCGGTGGTGGTGGCGGTGGTGGCGGCGGCGTGGCTGCGGCGGCGGCCGGATGGCCCTGCTGGAGGGCAAAATTCACGTCGCCGATCTGCTTGGCGAGGGCGGCATTCTGCTGCTGCACCTGGTTGTTGAGCTGGTCGATCTGGCCGCGCAGGTCACGGACCTGCCCTTCCAGGGTCGACACCCGGTCGAGCAGCTGCGACGTCAGGCCGGAGGCGGCCTGCGGGTCGCCGGGCTGAGGGCCGGATTGGTAAGGCGGCGCGGCTGGAACGTTGCCCTGGCCCGGCTGCATCTCGTGGCCCAGCTGCATCTCGTGGCGCAGCTCCAGTATCTGGTTCTGCAGCGAGATCGCCTCGCGGCTGTCGAGCTGGGCACAGGCGGGACGCCCTAAGCAGAGCAGCACCAGGACCAGGCCGGTAGTCGCGAGCCGCATGGGCCAAGCCTCCCAGGGAGCCGCGACCCTAGCAGGACGCAGGAGTTTATCGAACCGATTTCAAAGGCACGCCGCTGCAGGGACCGGCGGGCGGCCCCTGCCTTGGCTCAGCGGACGATGGTGATGGCGTTGCGGTTCTGCTGCCAGGACTGCTCGTCGTCGCCAAGGGCGGTCGGACGATCCTTGCCGTAGGAGATGGTGGACAGGCGCCCGGCGGACACGCCCTTGGCCACGAGATAATCCCGTACCGCATTGGCGCGGCGCTCGCCCAGGGCGATGTTGTATTCCTCGGTGCCGCGGTCGTCGCAGTTGCCGGCGATCTGGATGGTCGCCTGGGGATAGCGCGCCAGCCAGGCCGCCTGACGGTCCAGCGTCGCTTTCGCGTCGTCGGACAAGCTGTTCTCGGCGAGGGCGAAATAAACGCGGTCGCCGACATTGGCGACGAGGTCGGCTTCGCTGCCCGGAGCGGCGGCGCCGGTCGGGGCGGCGGATGCGCCCATGCCGGAGGCGGCGCCGGTGTTGGCATTCTCGGAGCCGGAGCAGGCGGCCAGCATCAAGGCCAGGCCGAACGCGCCGATAAGCTTCATCTTCATGGTCGGTTATCCTGGGTGGTGCAAGAAATGAAACGGGACAGGTTCGGCGCGCTTACCGCCGATCTCGGTCGATCCCCAAGCGGGATCGCCTAGCCGCGGGCAACTCAAGCGGATTAGCGTCTCGTTTCGATGCCGGTCAAGTCGGCAACGCATCGGAACGGCTTTCGTTGTCGTATTTCCTGACGGTGATGTAACGCGTCGACACTTCCCGTGCCGCCTTAGCCGTTCAGGGGCGACCAGGCCGGGTCCGAAGCGCCCCCGGGCGTGCGCAGGGCGTGGTCGTTGAAACCCGCGATGTCGATCACGCCAAGGCCGGAGGCGAATCCGGCGCCACCGGCTCCGGCGGCATTCTGCCGGCAATAGGCCATCACCCGGCCGTTGGGGCAGAAGGTCGGGCTTTCGACGGTGAAACCCCGGGTCAGGATGCGCTCGCCTGAGCCGTCCGGCTGCATCACCCCGATCGAGAAGCCACCGCCGCCGATGCGGGTGAAGGCGATCAGATCCCCGCGCGGCGACCAGACCGGAGAGCCATATTGGCCGGTGCCGTAGCTGATGCGCCTGGCCGCTCCGCCGGAAGCGCCCATCACGTAGAGCTGCGGCGTGCCGCCGCGATCGGAGTTGAAGACGATCTGCGAGCCATCCGGACTGAAGCACGGGCTGGTGTCGATCGAGCCGGAGTTGGTCAGCTGCCGCGAGGCGCGGCTGGAGAGATCGACACGGAAGATGTCCGAGCCGCCGCCGCGGGTCGCCGACAACACCACCGAGCCGCCGTCGGGGGAGAAGCGGGGCGCGAAGCTGATGCCTTCGAACGTACCCAGCATCTCCTCGCGGCCGCTGCCGAGATCAAGCAGGTACACGCGCGGGCGGTCGTTGGCGTAGCTCATGAAGGCGATCTGGTCGAGGGTCGGATGGAAGCGCGGCGTCAGCACCAGCCAACGGCCGCTGGTGAGGTATCGGGTATTGGCACCGTCCTGGTCCATGATCGCAATCCGCGTCGCCTGCCGGCCGCGCGTGCCCGACCGCGCGACATAGCAGATGCGGGTGTCGAAATAGCCCTTCTCGCCGAGCATCCGGCTGTAGATCACATCGGCAATCTTGTGGGCGATGCGTCGCCAGTTGGCCTCCGTGGTGGTATAGGCGGTGCCCTGTATCTGCTGCCCCGCGAGGACGTCCCAGAGCCGGAATTCGACACGCACCGTGCCGGAGCCGGAAACGCTGCCGGCCGCGACGGCCTGGGCGCCAAGGCTCCTGTAGGCGGCGAAATCGGGTGTGCCGCCGGGGCCGGCCGAGGCCGCCGCACCCAGCGGACGGAACAGGCCGCAACCGGCCAGGTCGTCGCTGACCACCTGGCTTATCTATTCTCCCCGCCC
>CAXTCT010000417.1:0-2401 GCA_964242565.1 uncultured Acetobacteraceae bacterium
GCCCGGCACTGCTGGAGCCCGGCTATGGACCTTCGGGCCTCCCCCATATCGGCCCGTTTGGCGAGGTCGCGCGCCCCACCTGGTTGCCCCGTGCCTATACCGAGCTGACCGCCCGGCCGGCCCGCCTGCTGGCCTTCAGCGACGACATGGACGGCTTGCGGAAGGTGCCCGACAACGTGCCGAACCGGGACATGCTGGCGGCTCATCTCGGCCGGCCGCTGTCCCGCGTGCCGGACCCGTTCGGAACCCATCCCTCGTTCGCGGCCCACAACAACGCCCGTCTGCGCGCCTTCCTCGACGGCTTCGGCTTCGAGTATGAATTCGCCTCCGCCACCGAATATTACGAATCCGGCCGGTTCGACGCGACCCTGCTCCGCGTGCTGGAGGCGCATGAGCAGATCGTCGCCGTGATCGCCCCGACGCTGGGCGCCGAACGGCGCGCGACCTACTCGCCGGTGCTGCCGCTGCATCCGCGCACCGGGGTGGTGATGCAGGTGCATATCGACGGGATCGACGCCGCCGCCGGCACCGTGCGCTGGCAGGACGAGACCGGCGAGCGCTTCGAGACGCCGGTCACCGGAGGGGCGGCCAAGCTGCAATGGAAGGCCGACTGGGCGATGCGCTGGGCCGCACTCGGCGTCGATTACGAGATGTCCGGCAAGGACCTGATCGACAGCGTGCGGCTGTCCGCGAGGATATGCCGCCTGCTCGGCGCCGAGCCGCCGGTCAGCCTGACCTACGAGCTGTTCCTCGACGAGCAGGCGCAGAAGATCTCGAAATCCAAGGGCAACGGCATCTCGGTCGAGGAGTGGCTGCGCTACGCCCCCGCCGAAAGCCTCGCGCAATACATGTTCGTGGCCCCCGCCCGGGCCAAGCGGCTATTCTTCGACGTGATCCCGAAGGCCGCCGACGAGTATCTGGCTAATCTGGCAAAGGCCCACGCGCAGGAGCCGGACGCGCTGATGGCCAACCCGGCCTGGTTCATCCATGGCGGCAGCCTGCCCGACGCCACCCTGCCCGATGGCGGCAGCCCGGTGCCATTTGCGATGCTGCTGAACCTCGCCTCGGTCGCCAATGCGGAGACGCCGGAGGTGCTCTGGGCCTTCCTGCGCCGCTACGATGCGGCGCTGACGCCGGAAAGCCAGCCATTCCTGGCACGCCTGGTCGATCACGCGATCGCCTATTACCGCGACTTCGTGCGCCCGCAGAAGAATTTCCGTGCGCCGGACGCGCGCGAACGCATCGCCCTGACCGACCTGGCCGAGACGCTGAAGGGGATCGGCCCCGAGGCTCCCGTCGATCCCGACATGGTGCAGAATCTGGTGTTCGAGGTCGGCAAGCGACACGGCTTCGAGAAGCTGCGCAGCTGGTTCGGCTGCCTCTACGAGGTGCTGCTCGGCCAGCAGGAGGGGCCGCGCTTCGGCATCTTCATCGCCCTTTACGGCATCGCTGAGACGGTAGCCCTGATCGAGGCAGCAACAACACGCGGATGAAGCCGGTGCGCCTGAACGACGCTGGCGCCGTGCGTCGGCTGACGCGGCATTTCCCGCATCTGCTCGGCCTGCTGCTGCTGGTGGGTGCCGTGTTCGTGGTCCAGCGCGAGTTCCGGCATCTCAGCTTCGCCCAGGTACGCGAGGGCCTGCGCGCGATCCCGCCGCCGGCCTTGCTGGCATCCGCCGGCTTCACCCTGCTGTCCTATTTCATCCTGTCGTTCTACGACCGGCTGGCGACGCGCCATGCCGGGCACAAGCTGGCCTTCCGGCGGACCTTCTTCGCCTCCTTCTGCTCGTATGTGCTGTCGCATAATCTCGGTTTCGCGGCCCTGTCGGGAGCCGCGGTGCGGTTCCGCCTGTACGGCAACTGGGGGCTCAAGCCGGCCGAGGTCGCGCAGATCATCGCCTTCTGCTCGCTGACCTTCGCCCTGGGCGCCTGTGCGCTGATCGGTGGCGTGCTGCTCGTCGAGCCGGGATCGATCCCCATTCTGGGCAAGTCGGTCCCGAACCTCCTGCTCCGTTCGGCCGGGCTCATCGCCTGGGGCATCGTGATCGCCTATGTGCTGCTGTCCAAGCGCCTCAAGCAGCTCAGTCTCGGCTCCCTCCAGATCGAGCTTCCCGGACCGCGCATGGCGGTCGGCCAGGTGGTCGTCGCGAGCCTCGACGTCGCCGCCACCGCCGCCATCGCCTATGTGCTGCTGCCTCCGACATCCGGGCTCGGCTACCCGAGCTTCCTGGCCATCTACATCGCCTCGTACACCGCGGGGCTGTTGGCCAGCGTGCCGGGCGGGCTCGGCGTGTTCGACGGCGCGATGCTGCTCGGACTGTCGGCATGGCTGCCGGCGCCACGGATCCTGGGCATGATCTTCGTGTTCCGGATCTTCTACTACATCGTGCCGCTGTTCATC